>JAVVSI010000096.1:0-5110 GCA_036654315.1 Evtepia sp.
ATAAGGGCGCGAATGCCTGCGCGTTCACAGATCGAAACGGAGTCTTTCACTTCCGGACGCGGCGGGTCAATCATACCGCTGAGTCCCACGAAGGTTAAATCCCATTCCAAAAAGGAGGCATCCATATTCCTTGGGACTTCTTTCAAGTCCCGATATGCCACCGCAATCACGCGTAAGGCACGCGATGCCATACCGGCATTGACACCCAAAATGCGTTCCGCTTCCGGGCGTCCAATGGGAGTTGTTCCACGACGCGAAATAGACCGTGTGCAAAGGGGTAACAGCACATCGGGCGCACCTTTGACGGCAACGCGATAGGTTCCGTTTGGCAGACGATGCACCGTACTCATCCGCTTTCGTGCGGAGTCAAACGGCACTTCACTTTTGCGTGGCATTTCACGCTCCAGTCTATTTTTATCAATCCCCTCCAGTGCTGCCAATTCGACCAGAGCGCATTCGGTCGGATCCCCCAGAATCGAAACCGTACCATCTTTTTCTATCTTCCGTTTGGCATTATTGCAAAGGGCGGCGAGACGTAGGACATCTGCGCGAAACGCGTCCTCAGGCGACCAGATCTCAACGACGGTCATTTTATTGTGTGTGCACGTCCCTGTCTTGTCAGAGCAGATCACCGACGCACAACCGAGGGTTTCGACCGCAGGCAACTTTTTAACAATCGCATGAAATTTCGCCATTCGTTGTACACCCATCGCGAGTACAATCGTCACAATGGCCGGAAGCCCTTCCGGAATCGCCGCAACAGCCAGAGAAACTGCTGTTAAAAATAGATCCAGCATATCCTTATGTTGGAGTAGCCCGACCCCGAACATCACAAAACAGACTGCAACACAGACAAAGGACAGTGTTTTTGAAATTTCGCTCATCTTTTTTTGGAGGGGTGTTTTGATATCATCCTGCTTTAAAATCAGGTTTGCAATCTTTCCGACTTCCGTATCCATTCCGGTTGCGGTTACAATGGCGGTGCCGCGTCCTGCCGTAATGACCGTTGCCGCAATGACCATGTTTTTCCGATCTCCCAGTGCAGTTCCGATCGGCAATGAATCCACTGTCGTTTTATTGGCACTCAAAGACTCGCCTGTCATGGCGGACTCATCGGCTTTGAGTGAAATCGCGCTGCATAGGCGTGCATCGGCGGGGACATAATCGCCCGCTTCCAAGAAGATGATATCACCCGGCACCAAAAGAGAGGCATCAATTCGCATCTGTGTGCCGTCCCGCAGTACCCGCGCCATAGGTGCCGAAAGTTCCCGCAATGCCGAGAGCGCACGTCTTGCATTGTCCTCCTGTGAGATAGAGATACAAGCATTCACCACGACAATCAACAAAATAATGATGGCATCCGCCCAATCTGTCCCCCCACCGGCAAAAAGAGAGAGTGCAGCAGCAGCCAATAACACAAGAATCATGGGGTCACGTAGTTGTCCCCAAAGTCGAGACAGTATGCCCTGTTTCTTCCCCTCTTTCAGTCGATTCATGCCATATTCGTCCAAGCGTCTTTTTGCCTCTTCTGAAGAAAGACCTGTCTCCGTCTGCGTATCAAGTTCCCGCAAAATTGCGGTCATCGTTTTATTGTACATGAAAAAGTCTCCTTTCTGTCCACTCTTTCAGAATACCGCGAATGGAGAGACGATTCCTAGTCAATTTTGCCGCTTGTCCACCAAAAATTCCCAATGTGCCGGTTCAAAACTATTTCTTTGTATTTGATGCACATTTCGTGTATAATGATTCTGCTACAAAAAAAGGAGTGACTTTCCGTGAATTTTCTGATTCGCCTTTTCATTCGCAATCCGAGCGATTTTCAAAATCAGGCTGTGCGAAAGCAGTACGGTGACCTCGCCAGTTTTACCGGAGCCGGGGTCAATTTTCTGCTTTTCGCTTTAAAATTTGTCTTAGGTCTTATTTCCGGTTCCATTGCAATTCTGGCGGATGCCGTGAACAATCTTTCCGATATTGGCAGTAACATAGTGACTTTTCTTGGCTTTCGACTTGCGGCACAACCGCCCGATAAAAAACATCCATTCGGTCACGGCAGACTGGAATATATTTCCGGTTTGTTTATTGCGATCGTGGTGATTCTTGTCGGTGTGGAGATTATCAAAAGCTCGATTTCAAAAGTACTACATCCACAGCTCATTGAATTCAACTGGTGGATTATTGCCGGTTTGCTCTTTTCTATTATCCTAAAACTATGGCTTGGACACTTTTACAAGAACATCGGAAAACGAATTGATGCTTCCAGCCTCTTCGCCGCTGCTGCCGACAGCGAAAGTGACTGTATCTCAACTGCTGCCACCTTAATTGGAATGCTTATCTTCCACTTTGCCCACTTTAACCTCGATGGTATTTTGGGGATTTTGGTTGGCGTGTTCATTCTCTGGAACGGCGTCAAAATTGTACAGGACATGATTTTGCCCCTACTCGGCAGCGCGCCTGATCCGGAACTCGTGAACGAAATCAAACATATTCTCCGTTCGTATGAAATTTGTGTCGGCGTCCACGATATGGTAATCCACGATTACGGTCCCGGTCGATTGATGGGAAGCGCGCATATGGAGATTCCGGCAGAATGTGATATTTTAAGTGCGCACGATCAGGTAGACAACGCAGAACGTGAAATTTCACAAAAACTGAATATGCCTTTTGTCATTCATATGGATCCCGTCGAAACAAAAAGCGAAGAAGTGCTTGCTCTGTGGACGAGGGTGAAAGGGGTATTGGATCAGCTGGATAATCAAATTGGCTTTCATGACTTCCGCGTTGTCTGGGGTGAGACACACACCAATTTGATCTTCGACGTTGTCCCCCCCTATGGATGCGCGCATAGCAATGCAGAAATTGCGGAAGCTTTACAGCATGATTTTGCGGACGAATCACCACAAGTGTTTTTTGTTATCACATACGACCATGATTTTCTGATATGAAAAAACCTCCGCCGCACATAGAAAATGTGCAGCGGAGGTTTGCTTTGGTTTATTTCTTATTTCATGCCGTTTTCATAGGACTGGATCATCTTTTTGACCATTTGTCCACCAACGGAACCGGCTTCCTTAGAGGTCAGATTTCCGTTGTAACCCTGTTTCAGATTCACGCCGACTTCCTGTGCGGCTTCCATCTTGAACTGGTTCATTGCTGCGCGTGCTTCCGGTACCATGCTGCGGCTCTTGTTTGTGTTCTGATTCATGTTCTGTTCCATATATTTTAAGTCTCCTCTTATATTTTTAATTTGTTTCGACGGGGCGACTCGTTTGCCGCTTCGTCTTGTTAATAGAGTTTCCCACAGACCGCTTTTTATTCTTTGAAAATTTTGCTAATTCGGAACTTTTCGGAGGAAACTGCGTCCTATCCCCATAGTGTATCTATTTTGTCATCAAATTTTTCTTGCTAAATCTGTCTAAGTATATTAAGATGCTTAATACAGTGACTGATCTCTACATATGAAAAGGAGTATGATTATGCGCGATACCATTGATAAGGAAACCGCAGCGGTTCCCTCAGCGGAAGATACCTCTGCTTCGCCGACACAGGAAGAACTTCCGCTTGTGATGGCTGAGATTGTAGGAGCGGCGCCTCCTATAAAAAAGAAGAAAAAAAAGTTTAAAAAGAAACTCATTATTATCCCTCTGGTGATTCTCCTTTTCGTCGGTGGCGGGCTTTGGTTTTATACCCACCGCCCATCCGGGAAAGATGCCGCCGGTGAAGTGTTAAGCGATACGGTACAGCGCGGTTCGATTACCAGTATGGTGGAAGGCAATGGTATGACAAAAGCGAAAAACAGTGCCTCCATCGCAATCGCAACCGCCGGAACGGTACAGGATGTCTATGTGTCAGAGGGAACGGTCGTAAGCGCAGGCGCGCCGCTCTTCCTCATCAATAGTCCAACGGCTCAAGATGCGGTCAAAAAAGCACAAAAAGATGTGGACGGCTACGCCAAACAGCTGAAAACACTCTATGAAGCCAATGCAAATTTAACCGTTACCGTGCCACATAACGGAAAATTGATGGAGGTCGCAGACACGCAAGCCGGGAACACCGTTTCCGCTGAACAGGTGTTGGCAAAAGTTGTGGATGACAGCAGCATGAAATTGGAACAATACTATAGTTATGCCTATGAAAGCAATATTTATGTCGGTCAAACCGTCAACGTCTCCATTCCCTCCATCATGCAGACCTTGACCGGCACGATTACCGCAGTCAAAAAAATACGCGTATCTCTCCGGAAGGCTCTAAGCTTTTTTGTGCGGTAATTTCAATCAATAATCCGGGTACCTTAACCGAAAAAATGATTGCCTCCGCTTACACCGATTCCGTTTATCCCTATGAACCGGCAGAACTCAAATATAATCAGACCACAGAAATTCGTGCCAAAGTCGGCGGGAAATTAGACCTCTTCAAAATGGAAAATTATCAAAGCGTTTCTGCCGGAACCGTCGTTGCCCGTATCAGCGGAACAGATACCGAAAACGATATTTTCCAAGCAGAGCAAGCATTGGCAACCGCAAAAAAAGAACTGGAAACAACACAAAAAAATGTCGCAAATCTCCGTGCGACCGCCCCAATTGCAGGAACCGTCATTGGATTGTCGATCAAACCCGGACAGGAAATCGCCGCAAATGCAACCGTGATTACGATTTCAGATACCTCCTCTATCGTCGTCGAGGCGAAAATTGATGAACGAAATATCTCCCTCGTTACCCCCGGTACGACCGTTGAAATTGATCAATGGGGACAGCTTAGTACAGGCACCGTAGAATCCGTCAGCTTAAAGGGTACGTTCGAAAACGGAATCACGACCTTCCCCGCCATCATTAACGTAGACAACAGTATGGGTACGATGATGAGCGGCAGCAGCGTGATTTACCGTATCACTGCCAGCCAAAGTGATGACTGTCTGATCCTTCCAATCCAGTGCGTCAAATCCGTTGCAAGCGGAGAGGAGGGCAAAAACATCAGCGTCGTCTTTGTCCAAAGCGAGACCCGCCCCGACAATGCTGTCGATGTCGATCCCAGTTCGCTTGGCATTCCCGCCGGTTACTTTGCCGTGCCGGTGACAACGGGCATTTCCGATAAATATAAAGTTGAAATTCTGGAT
>JAVVSI010000097.1:0-5084 GCA_036654315.1 Evtepia sp.
CTTCATTAACAAAGTCGCAAAACGCAAGTCCGCAAAAACGCAGGATCGTCCCGGTGTTACGCGTGGGAGACAATGGGTCAATATAGACAAGGGTCTTGAACTCCTTGATACCCCCGGTATCTTATGGCCAAAATTTGAGGACGAACGCACAGGCCTCAATCTCGCCTTTACCGGTGCCGTGCGCGATGCCGTCATGGATTCCGAAACCCTTGCCATCTATCTCATGGATGTCCTCAAACGCGTTGCACCCACAACGCTGACAGAACGCTATAAATTAGATGACATTGCGCATTCCGGCCTTGAACTCCTGGAAGCAGCGGCTAAAAAACGCGGCTTTCTCATCGCAGGCGGGGAAGTCGATCTGGAACGAATGTCTATTATCCTGCTGGACGAATTCCGTGGGGGGAAACTTGGAAAAATCACCTTGGAATTTCCACCAAATGAGGCCGCAATATGATCCAACATACCGATCTTTGGATCATCGAACGCGCGTATTTTGCGACCGGTATCTCACTGATCTGTGGTGTCGATGAAGCAGGCGCGGGCCCGCTCGCCGGTGCAGTCTATGCTGCCGCCGTGATCCTTCCACAGGAACTCATCCTTGAGGGACTCAATGACTCCAAAAAAGTTTCCGAAAAACGACGGGAGCTTTTATATGATCAGATCGTGCAACAGGCAATCGCGTTTTCTGTTGCCTCTGTGGATGAAAAAGAAATTGATACCATCAATATCCTGAACGCACGGATGCTTGCTATGAATCGTGCCATTGAAACACTCCATCCAAAACCAGAGCTTGCACTCATTGACGGAAACCAAAACCGAGGAATTTGCGAGCGGAATGTTACCGTTGTCAAGGGAGATGGAAAAAGTGCGTCCATCGCGGCAGCTTCCATTTTAGCAAAAGTCAGCCGTGACCGTTATATGTGTGAAATGGCAGAACGATATCCGGAATACGCCTTTGAGCAACACAAAGGTTATCCCACAAAACTCCATTATGAACGCCTACGGCAGTTTGGCCCTTCGCCCATTCACCGAAAAACCTTTCTGAAAAATCTATGACAAAGCAGGAGATACTCGGATTATGGGGTGAGGCACAGATTGCCGATTATTTGAAAACGCTGGGATATCGTATTCTTGAAACACGGTGGAGGTGTCGATTTGGTGAAATTGACCTCATTGCCGTACAAGATTCCTTTCTTTGTTTCGTTGAAGTGAAATTGCGAAAAGATGACAGCATGGCACCGGCGCGTGCGTTTGTCACCCCTGCCAAACAGAAGCGCATTCGAATTTCAGCTGCACTTTACTTGACGGAACATCCAAGCCGGTTGCAGCCAAGACTTGATGTGGCGGAAATTTATGCGCCTTATGGCATTAATACGAAAAAACCGAACATTATTTACCTTGAAAATGCGTTTTAGCCTATGAGGAGGCCTTCCTTTGAAAGTTTTCGATGGACATTGCGACACAATTTACAAATGTGCAAGCGGGGATGCGCCTTTATTCTCCAACCCAAACGGACAGTGGGATTTGGACAGAAGTCTGCAATTTGAGGGCTTCGCTCAGTTTTTTGCCCTTTTTTCTCCTCAAATAGAAAATGCAACGCAAGTATGTAACCTGCAATATCGCTTCTTTCAAGAACAACTCAAAAAAAATGAACCATATGTCACACTATGCCGAAACGCAGCGCAAGCCCAACAAGCAATGTCTTTGGGAAAAACGGCAGCGTTTCTTTCCCTGGAGGGTGCGGAACTGATTGATTGCAATCCGAAAAAACTCGAATGCGCCTATACCGCCGGTGTCCGTATGATTAACTTAACTTGGAATCACGCCAATCGTCTCTCCGGTTCCGCCATGCAAGATCCCACACGCGGACTCAGTGAAGAGGGAATTGCTTTCGTTTTGAAAATGGAGGAGCTGGGCATCCTTGTCGATGTCTCACACCTCTCCGACCCCGGCTTTTGGGATGTCGTTTCTATTTCGAAAAATCCCATCGTGGCAAGCCATTCCAACGCACGCGCACTTTGTTTTCATCCAAGAAACTTGACGGATCAACAAATTTCAGCTATCATTCATTCGGGTGGTGTGATTGGTCTCAATTTTTATACCGAATTTCTGGGACGCCGCGCGGACCTTTCCACGATCGCCAAACATCTCAAACATATCCAAAAACTCGGTGGGGAAGATCATGTGGCACTCGGTAGTGACTTCGATGGTTGCGACAGTCTCCCAAAAGAACTTTCTTCCGGCGTTTTGGGACTTCCAAATCTATACAACTGTTTAGAAAAACAAAAGTTCAACGAACTACAAAAACTATTTTTTACAAATCTGATGAGGGTTGTGAACGACGTATGTACTATGTAAGCACAAGAGATCATAAGAGAAACCTGACCGCAACAGAAGCCATTACGCAAGGTCTTGCACGAGATGGCGGACTTTTAACGCCCGCCTATATTCCCAAATTACCCGCCGACTCTCTGGAGAGTCTCAAAACGATGTCCTATCAACAAAGAGCCGTGTATATCATGAGCCTGTTCCTCAGTGGATACTCCACAGCGGAACTGGTCGGATTTTCGGACAAAGCTTACAGCCCGACTAAATTCGATCATGACAAAATCGCACCCCTCTCCGCCTTGGATGATGCCACTTATTGTCTGGAACTTTGGCACGGCCCTACTGCCGCATTCAAAGATATGGCACTGCAAATGCTCCCTCATCTCCTCACTGCTGCACTGACCAAAAATGTAGAAAAAAAAGATGTCTGCATTTTGGTCGCAACGTCGGGCGATACCGGGAAAGCTGCCTTGGAGGGATTCCGCGACGTAAAAGGAACAAAAATCATCGTGTTTTATCCCAAAGACGGCGTTTCGGAAATCCAGGCACTCCAAATGAAAACACAAGAAGGACAAAATGTCGGTGTCTGCGCCGTGAAAGGAAACTTTGACGATGCGCAAAGCGGCGTAAAAACCTTGTTTTCAGATGAAGAACTGCGCGCAAGACTGGAACGCAAAGATGTATTTTTGTCCTCTGCAAACTCCATCAACTGGGGTCGCGTCCTACCACAAATCGTATATTATATCTCCGCCTATTGCGATTTGCTCAATGCCGAAAAAATCACCGTGGGTGATCCCATTAACTTTTGTGTGCCAACCGGGAATTTCGGAAATATCTTGGCGGCCTTCTACGCCAAGCGTATGGGGCTACCTATCGGTAAGTTGATCTGCGCCTCCAATCGCAATAACGTCTTAACCGATTTTATCCAAACCGGAATTTATGACAGAAATCGTACTTTTTACAATACCATGTCACCTTCCATGGATATCTTGGTTTCCAGCAACCTCGAACGCCTCCTCTTCACACTCTCCGATGGGGACAGTGAACTCATCTCCACCTATATGGATCAGCTGAACAAAGGCGGACGCTATGAAATTTCCGGACTGCTCAAAAATAAAATCCAAAAAGATTTCTATTCCGGTTCCTGCGATGACGAACAAACCCAAAAAGTAATCGCTAAAGTCTGGGAAAAATATCACTACCTCATTGATCCACATACTGCTGTCGCCTTTGATGTCATGGAACAATACCGCGCCGCAACAGAGGACCTCACAACCACTGTAGTCGTTTCTACCGCAAGCCCCTTTAAATTCTGTGACCATGTACTGACCGCTTTGGGCGAGACGAATCTCTCTACGGGAACCGACCTCCTTGATCAGCTCGCGCAAGTGACCGGTCTGACACCCCCCGTACCACTCGCCGCTTTGGCGAAAAAGCAAATCCGTTTTGAGCAGTGTGTCGAAAAGACAGAGATGATGGACGTTGTTTTGGCGTTAAACTGAGGTGATTGCGTGGCTCTTTATGTGATGGGAGATCCCCATTTGTCACTCGGAACTCAAAAACCAATGGACATCTTCGGCGGCGCATGGCAAGACTATCTGCCAAAATTGACAGAAGGTCTCTCTGCCCTCACACCCGATGACACAATTGTACTCTGTGGCGATATTTCGTGGGGGATGAGTCTGGAAGAGTCACTGGCCGATTTTTCCTTTTTAGACAAAATGCCCGGTCGGAAAATTCTTCTCAAAGGAAACCACGATTACTGGTGGACAACTGTTGCAAAAATGGAACAATTTTTCGCCGCCCATCAGTTCCATACCTTTGAGATTTTGCACAATAACTGCTGTGACTATCAGGGCATTGCCCTCTGTGGTACGCGCGGCTGGTCTGAAGATACAAAAAACGTCGATCAGAAAGTCTTTAAGCGCGAACTCATCCGACTCGAAAGTTCACTCAAGGCAGCAGGGGACAGAGAGAAAATTTGTTTCCTGCACTACCCACCCTGTTATGAGGGATATCGCTGTGAGCCGATGATTGAAATTTTGGAAAAATACCGCGTCACACGCTGTTTCTATGGTCACTTACATGGACTCAGCCATCGACTCGCAATACAAGGAAAACGCGGAAATGTGCTATATCGGTTGATTTCTGCTGATTATTTGAAATTTAAGCCGGAAAAAATATGCGATTAAGTGAAAAAATATATGGAAATTTGGTTTGAAATCTGATAAAATAGATCAGATACTGCATTACGATACCCTTTGGTCGCTGAATGAAGGGTGTTTACAGGAGGAAAAGGAAATGAATGTCAAACGCGTAGAAACAGAAGAACAATTTACGGTGGACTTGGTCATCGAAATTGAGCATGATCAATTCGAGACCGCTCTCGAAAAGGTATATAGAAAACAGAGAGGTAGCATTTCCGTCCCGGGCTTCCGCAAAGGAAAAGCACCCAGAAAGGTCATCGAAGCACAATACGGCAGCGGTGTCTTTTACCAGGATGCCATCGAGGAAATTTATCCCGATGCCTGCGAGGAAGCGATCAAGACGGAAGATCTCGACATCGTTGCAGCACCCCGTGTTGAGATTATGGATATGGGACCCAATGGCTTTACCTTCAGAGCAACGATGACAACACGCCCCATCGTTACACTTGAGAATTACATGGGTCTGACTGCCGATAAAATAATCCCAACAGTCGAAGAGGATGCAGTCGACAAAGAACTGAATGTCTTTGTCGATCGTGCCGCGCA
>JAVVSI010000098.1:0-5039 GCA_036654315.1 Evtepia sp.
TACTATGATATGATAGTCGATCCTATGAAGCTAGAAGGCGGCTACAACCTCTTCTCTGAGCAATTTAATTTAAAGTATAAGGAGGAAATTGCGGAGCTGTTTGCTATCATCACCAATGAAGATGGCGTGGGTAGCTCTCGTGGGCAAGAGGACTATGATAAGCGAGTGCAGCTATTCACAGACTTTAGAACATATTTATCCTTTGATTTAGAATCCATCAATCGCGAAGGCGAAGCACAACGTTTGTCAAAAACCATGGGGAAAAAATCTGGTGGCGAAACACAAACCCCATTTTATATCGCTGTTTTGGCTTCCTTTGCCCAGCTATACCGCACAGGCCGAGACAAAATACAGAATACAGCAAGATTGCTTATTTTTGATGAAGCTTTCTCCAAAATGGATGGCGAGCGTATTGTGCGAAGTGTAGAGCTACTACGTCAATTCAACTTTCAAGTAATTCTCTCTGCACCTACAGAAAAGGTGGGCGACATTGGAACTTTGGTAGACCGCAACCTTTGCGTTCTGAGAGAGGGAAAGCAAACCTGTGTTAAGGCATTTGATCCCAGAAGAACGGAGTGGACAGAAAATGAATGACGCCATGAGTCAAAAACTAATTCATGCTCTTTTGGATAAGTATGAACGTAGCAGTTCCTTTCGCAATGAGACGCCGCCCACCAAAAGAATTTTGTTAAAACTATATGATAATGGCCAGTGCGAATTTAAAGACTATGACATTGAGCAAAGCGAAATTAGAATTGAATTAAACCATTCAGTTTCAGTTCTTGCTGAAAAAGGCTTGATTTCATTTGTGTGGATGAAAGGCGAGGAGAATCATATTCTTTCAAAAGTGTGGCTGAATTACGAACGTTTGTCGGATGTTTATCGGTATGTAAATCGCCTTCCCAAAAAAGATATTATGGAAAGTATCGGTGACGAAATACATGGAGTTTTACAACACATCAAAACGGAGTGGATGCAAAACTATCTGCAAGATGCCTATCGAAGTATCTCCATCAATCACAAACCGGGAAATATACTTCCAGAAGATGAGAGTGAAAGGTTGGCTTTGTTACAAGCACTGCAATATATAGATGCCTGTGATGATAGTGAATTGCTAGAAAGGGTTTTTTCAATTCGATGTTTCGGTGACAGTAAATGTTTTGAACGGTTGGTGAAGTCACGGCTACTTCGAATTCTAAAACAATATCTGGATACGGATGACACCACAACAGATGAACAGTTGCTCCATCAGATTGGCATTGTCAAATATCCAGAACCATTTGAGTTTTGCGGAAATGCACGCTTACTTTTTGCACATGGCAACTGTGTTGACTTTTCACAGCTTCATAGCGGAAGTGTAGTTTTTGGACAAGATTTACAACATGCTCAGTTTTGTCTTTCTAAAGAAATTACCACCATCTTATCTATTGAAAACAAAGCAAACTATATTGATTACATTAGCAAGAAAAAATGCGATAATGAGTTTGTTATTTATCACGGTGGTCAATACAGTCCTTCAAAACGCAAGTTTTTTCAGACTGTATCAGATCCTGCTGAAAATTGCACGTGGTATCACTGGGGGGATATTGATTATGGTGGTTTCAGTATGTTAGCAAGACTACGTCGAGAAATTAATTCTGATATTAAACCATATCGAATGAACAAAAAAGAGCTAACGCAATATTCAACGTTCACAGCTCCAATTACTCCAGCTTATTCGCAAAAACTTCAACACATAATGCAATATCCAGAATTGGAAGATTGCTCTGAGTGCCTAAATTACATGACTGCGCACAAAATAAGACTTGAACAAGAGGCTATGCTGGAATAAATAGGAATCCGGAAGAGTATACTTATTATAGCTGAATGAAAGGAGTGCTAAGTATGCTAAACGGACAAACTGAAGAATCGAAAAATATAGTTGGACCAATAGAAAGTGATTTGTGGTCAAATGCCGCCTGCTGCGGGTATGCAATGTTTGCCTGCCAAAATCTTAACTACTCACAAAATGAAGTTCAAAGGTTTATTCAGGTACTGGAATTAGCGTTCGGCACCTACTCCGTTGGAACAGCAGAAAAGAAATATTACGGAGTTTAGGGCGTATCCCTATATGACAAGCTTGCTGTATCTTTTTAGCCTTTATCCATCTTGCTGCTATCGTTATTTTGTTGAAATGACCATACAAGAGGACTTTTCAGATACGCCCTAAAAATAGAGTTTGAAAAAATTGTAAAATAAAAAACCGAAGCGACTCCTTAGGGTTGCCTCGGTTTTTTTGTATCCGAAAACCTCTCTATTTTTCAAGCACACTCTGCCCATTCCACACAAACTGTGCTATACTATCATCAATATCGTTTTACTTACGGGGGGACTCTATGAAATTTATTCACCTCTCTGACCTACACATTGGAAAAGTGGTCAATGAGTTTTCTATGCTGGATGACCAGCGTTTTATTTTGGATCAAATCCTTGCCCTCATCGACATCGAAAAACCGGATGCCGTGATCATTGCGGGCGATATTTATGATAAATCAATCCCTACTGCCGAAGCGGTTCATCTATTTGATGATTTTTTGGTACGCCTGTCCACCTCAAAAGTCTTTGTCATCAGCGGAAACCACGACTCTCCGGAACGTATCGCATTCGGTGCGCGCCTGATCAAGCAAAGCGGCGTATTCCTCTCACCTGTCTACGATGGTACCGTAACCCCAATTTCCTTAACCGACCAATATGGCATTTTAGACGTTTTCTTATTACCATTTATCAAACCCGCTCACGTCAGAGCTATATTCTCAAATGCCGAAATTTCATCTTACACCGATGCACTCCAAACTGCAATCCATGCCATGCCGATTGATCCGACTCATCGCAATCTCCTGGTCACACACCAATTTGTAAGGGGTGCGCTTCGTTCCGATTCGGAAGAAATTTCTGTTGGCGGTTCTAATGCTGTCGATTCTGCCGTTTTTGCTCCTTTCGACTACGTCGCACTGGGACATATTCACGCCCCTCAAACGCTGGGTAGAGATACCATTCGTTACTGCGGTTCTCCTCTCAAATACTCCTTTTCAGAATCTGAAAAATCTCTCTCCATCATCGAATTTGCCGAAAAAGGCAACATTTCTCTGCGCACCATCCCACTGTATCCAAAAACAGATTTGCGTAAAATCAAAGGCCTTTATTTAGATCTCACCGCCAAACGTTTTTACGAAAATACAAACACCAACGACTATCTCTCCATTACACTCACCGACGAATACGATATCCCCGACGCGATCAGCAAACTACGCGTCATTTATCCCAATATTATGAAACTTGACTATGACAACAAGCGCACCCATTCGCAAAATCCAATTTTTTCAGCCTCAGAACTCACGCACAAATCTCCACTGCAACTCTTTGCCGCATTTTACAAAGAACAAAATAATCAGGAACTTTCAGACGTGCAGTCCGCCTTTTTGATGGACTTAATTGAGAAATTATGGGAGGATCACCTATGAGACCCCTCACCCTTACCATCTCGGCCTTCGGTCCCTATGCCGATTGCACGGTTCTCCATCTCGACAAGCTCGGTACCCACGGTCTATATCTCATTACCGGAGATACCGGTGCCGGTAAAACTACCATCTTCGATGCCATTACATTCGCGCTCTATGGTGAATCCAGTGGTTCTTATCGGGAAAGCGCTCGCAGTACCTACGCCGATCCCAACACGCCCACCTTTGTCGAACTCCAATTCGAATACGGCGGTCAACAATATACCATCAATCGCAACCCGGAATATGAACGCCCCGCAAAACGCGGTGCCGGTACAACAACAGAAAAAGCGGCCGCCCTCCTCTCCTATCCCGATGGCAGAGTCCTCACAAAACTAAAAGATATCACGACCGCTGTGACGGATATTATGGGCATTGACTATGCGCAGTTTACGCAAATCGCTATGATCGCACAAGGCGAATTTTTAAAGCTCCTCCTTGCACCTACAGAAGATCGTAAGAAAATATTCCGCCGTATTTTTAAAACGGAACCTTACCATTTGTTGCAGGAACAACTCAAAACTGAATCCGCCCAACGCGCCGCTTGCTGTGAGGATGTTAAAAAAAGTATTGATCAGTACGTCAGCGGCGTCGTTTGTCCGCAAGATCTCCCTTTCGAGACGGAACTCCAAAAAGCAAAGGATGGTAAACTTCCTGTCTCCGATACCATTGCCTTGATTGCACAAATCATTCAAACACAGGAGAACCTACAGAAAGAAACGGATCAGAGTATAGACGATACACAGCGACAACTGGATCAGATCCAAAAATATTTGAATCAAGCAGAATCGAATGCCAAAACACAGAGAGAATTGGATTCCGCAAGCCTGAATTTGGAACACAAAACCAAAACCCTGCACCAACTATCCACGCAACTGGAAACCGAAAAATGCAACCTTACCACGCGGGATCGTTTCCTGGAACAAATCAGTCAAATGAAGAAAACTTTGCCACAGTACGCAGAACAGGAAGAAAAAAAACGTCTCTTAGAGACAAAAAAATCTGCCCTCTCTCTTGTATTGAAAACAAATCAAGAAAAACAGCAGTCTTTTTTGGACAAGCAAAACGCCCTTATCTCTATGAAAACCGTCGTTGCGGACTTGAAAGACATCGAACTGCAAGAAGAAAAACGCAGACAGGAATTCAAAGATGCAACATTATACCAAAAAAATGTTCTCGCCCTTTCCGATGCCCTCGATCAACGCAACACCTACACCCATGCACGAGACGAAAAACAAAGACAACTATCGGAATTGATCCATACAGCCAAACAAGATGCAGATCGTTTCCACATCTCTACCCTGCAAACTGCACTCCAAAATTTGAAAGAGGAACAACTCTCGTTCCGCGATATTACAGACTCATTTTCTGCCGCTAGGGCTGAATTGGTACGCCGTTATGACGATCTGAAGCACTTAAAAAACGCACTGGATCAATACGATCAATCTCGGATCTCCCTCGTCACCGCACGGAACGAATACGCAAAAGCCTTCCTCCATGCAT
>JAVVSI010000099.1:0-5037 GCA_036654315.1 Evtepia sp.
TGCCATCAACTGAGCTGAAGTACCGGCAGAACGCACCAACTGTGCGCCTTTCCCCGGATAAAGCTCAATATTATGAATGACAGTACCGGTTGGAATCGCAGAAAGCGGGAGACAGTTGCCCGCTTTGATATCCGCTTTCGCGGAAGCGATGACGACATCGCCTGCTTTGAGACCAATCGGAGCCAAGATATATCTCTTATCGCCATCTTCATATTGAAGCAGTGCGATATTTGCGCTGCGGTTTGGATCGTACTCCAGACGCAGAACGGTTGCAGGCATCTCCATCTTATCACGCTTGAAATCAATGACACGATACTTGCGCTTGTTCCCGCCGCCACGATGACGAACGGTGATACGACCATAGCTGTTACGACCTGCGCTTTTTTTGAGACTTTCGGTCAGGCTGCGCTCCGGCTTGGCCTTTTTGTCGATGCCATCGAACGTTGAAACGGTCATATGACGGCGCGACGGCGTAGTGGGCTTGTAGCTTTTAATAGCCATTGTGCATTACCTCCTTATACCATTCCCTCAAAAAGCTCGATGGATTTGGAATCTTCAGTCAAAGTAACGACTGCTTTCTTCCAACTGGGACGACGACCGGCGGGGAAACGGCCGGTATGTTTCATTTTTCCTTGGACATTGAGGGTATTGACTTTGACGACTTTGACACCGAAAATCTCTTCAATTGCTTTTGCAATTTCGATCTTATTGGCTGTCTTTTCGACTTCAAAGACATATTTTTTGGATTCTGTTTCTGCCATTGCCTGTTCGGTGATGACAGGGCGTTTGATAATATCGTAAGCGGTCTTCATGCGAACACCTCCTCGATGATTTCGAGCGCTTTGCGGTCGATAATCAATTTCTCGGCGTTCACAATATCGTAGACGCTAAGAATGGTTGCTGTCGTGGTAGATACGCCCGGAATATTGCGTGCGGACTTATAAACAGTCTCACGTACTTCCGGTGTGATCAAAATCGTTTTTCCGGACTCCAGTTTTGTCAGAAGATCACGGACGGTTTTGGTCTTGATATCTGCCATTGCGAGATCATCCACGACGAGGAGGTTTCCGTTATTCACCTTTTCGGAGAGAGCAGATTTGAGCGCGAGTCTTTTCAACTTGCGGTTCAAGTGATAGCTATAATCTCTCGGCTTTGGTGCAAAAACGATACCGCCGTGTGTCCACTGAGGAGCGCGGGTACTGCCCTGACGGGCACGACCGGTTCCCTTTTGACGCCAGGGTTTTCTACCACCACCGGAAACTTCGGCGCGGGTTAACGCGCTCTGTGTCCCTTGACGGCAGTTTGCCAGATGGTTCTTCACGACAGCGTGAACGGCGCCTTGATTGGGTTCTACACCGAACACAGCCGAGGAGAGTTCCACCTCACCGACCTGCTGGCCGGCCATGTTATAAACAATTGCTTTAGGCATTTTTTAACTCTCCTTTCCTTATCGTTTTCTGGCGGAAGCCTTCTGTGGATTGACGCGTGCGGAAGCCTTCTGCGGGTTGACTGTGGCAGCGACGACTTCTGCTTGTTTCTCACTGAGGTTCTTTACAGTAGACTTGATATAAACCAGACCGCCCTTTGGTCCCGGAATGGCACCACAGACTGCAATCAGATTAAACTCGGAATCTACTTTAACCACGTCGAGATTCTGGACGGTTACTTGTTCTGCGCCCATATGCCCTGCGCCAATCTTACCTTTGAAGATACGCGCCGGATCTGTACCGGAACCCATAGAACCTGCATGACGGTGGACAGGTCCGCCGCCGTGTGTCATTGGTGTACGGCCTGCGTTCCAGCGTTTTACAACGCCTGCAAACCCTTTACCTTTGCTGATTCCGGTTACGTCAATGCGATCCCCTGCTGCGAAGGTATCTGCTGTGATCACATCGCCGACCTTCAGATCTGCAACATTTTTCACTTTGAATTCCTTCAAAAACTTCTTTGCGGAAACCTCTGCTTTTTTCAGGTGTCCAAGTTCGGGGTTGGATACTTTTCTGTCGGCGACGTCTTGGAAGCCGAGCTGTACGGCTTCGTAGCCGTCCTTTTCCACGGTCTTTTTCTGCACTACTACGCAGGGTCCTGCTTCAATCACAGTGACCGGGATGACCTTACCGGCTTCGTCAAAGATCTGCGTCATGCCGACCTTCTTGCCGATGATGGCCTTTTCCATTTGATTTCCTCCTTAGATAAGGTTATTGGTTAACAAATCGTTTTGATTTGCCAACTTGACCCGCCTGTCTCATGAGGCGACAGGCAGCGGGTACTGTAAGGTGATGTTTAAAGCTTGATCTCGATTTCCACACCTGCGGGAAGATCCAGACTCATCAGAGCTTCAACGGTCTTTTGCGTGGACTTATTGATATCAATGAGACGCTTATGTGTGCGGCGTTCGAACTGCTCTCGGCTGTCTTTGTATTTATGGACAGCACGTAAAACAGTAATAATTTCCTTCTTTGTTGGAAGGGGGATGGGGCCGGACACGGTTGCGCCGGTGCGTTTCGCAGTTTCCACGATCTTTTCAGCACTCTGATCAATCAGCTGATGGTCGTAGGCTTTGAGACGGATGCGGATCATTTCTTTGGTAGCCATTATAGAAGTTCCTCCTCGATCATACGAAGTGAATATGTCATTCGCTCGCTTCGTACGGTGAAAAATCGCAATACACTCTTCCGTGCGTATCATTCCGAGTCATGAAGAAAACCGGCGTTTTTTCAAAAATCCGACCGGTTCACTCTTTGCGTTGCGGCGATATACGCCAAGCAAAGGATTTCTCAGCCGCCCGATTCACGGACATACTCCGCAGAAGTTACCGGCTCTCGCCGCAATCTCCTGCATCATTGCAGACTACGCCTACGTTAGGCAGGCGCATGGACTATAATATATCAATTCCCCTCAAATGTCAATCCCATTTTCAGAAAAAAATAATTCTTTTTTATTTGCCCTGCACCGCTATGAAAAAGGCCACCGTGAAGATCATCACGATGGCCTTTGTTGATTACGGTGCAGGCTCTTCATCTGCGGTAATCGAAATCGTACACGATGCACTTTGACCATCCGATGTCGCTGTAATCGTTACGGTTCCAACTCCTTTTGCTGTCACGACCCCCCCCGATACTGTAGCCAGAGAGGCATCACTTGTCCCCCAAGTCACGGCACTGTTATTCGATGCCGCTGCCTCCAGTGCCATTGTCTCCCCAACCGACAAATATCCAAAACTACTGCTTACCGTTACTTTTGTCGGTGCAGCGGGTTGTTCGGCCGGCTTATTGGTTGACTCAGCAGGCTTATTCGTCGATTCAGCGGGCTTATTCGTTGACTCGCTGGGTTTCGTTGTCGGCTTTTGGGTCACAGGTTTTTCTGTTGTGGGTTTTTGCTGCACGGGTTTTTCCTGCTCGGGTGGCTGATTCGTCGTGGCAGTGGGTTTCTTATCCGGATTCGTTTTATCACTTGTCGGTGTGGTCACAGGAGGCGGTGTGACGGCCTCCGTCTTGGCTGCGCTTTCCACAACCGAAACACGGCAGAGTGCCGTTTGCGTCCCCGCCATCGCTTTGATTACCGTCTCGCCGACATCACGCGCTGTGATCAGGCCATCATCAGAAACAAGTGCGACCGATTCGTCATCACTGATCCAAAACACCTTCGCTGTCGGTTGATTTTCTTCCATGCTGACTGTTGCTGCCAACTGCAAGGTCTCGCCCGATGCAACGGAAACTGCCGCTTGATCCAATGTAACCGCTGTGACACCCGGTGCGGTTTTTACAACCACGACAGTCGCACTGGATGTGACACCGTCTATACGCGCACCAATTGTGGCACTGCCCTCTTTTTCGGCTTTCAGTGCGCCGCTTCCTTTCACAGAAACGATACTGACATCACTGCTACTCCAAACAACGGAATCGGCTTTTTCTTTCGGAAGTCCGACTAAGCTTGCATGACCGGTCTGGCCAACGACCATTGTTTGGGAAGAAAGTTCAATTTTATAGCTTGTCTTTTCTTCCGGTGTGCCACAGGAGCGTACAAGCAGAACAATCACAACAATCAATACAATAAGCGGAATGATGAAAAGCAAGGGAGAACGTCGTCTCCGTCTGGCGGCAGACTTCCGATTGCGCGACGATCGTCTATCCGGAGATGAAACAGTTCGAGTTCTATCTTCATGCGCAGATGCTCGCTCGGATCTTCGATCTCTATCTTCACGATAGGAAGCCGGACGCTCGGATCTCCGATTCCTTTCGTCATAAGTGGGAGAACGCTCGGATCTACGTGAACTGTTCCTGTCATCATAGGACGGTGTACGCTCTGACCTACGTGAAGGATCCTCGAAACGCTCCGATCTACGGGTATCGTCACGCTCCTCTCGCTGAACACTGCTTTCGCGCCGTGAAGAGGACGACCGCGAAGATAAGGGTGTGGATTCTGAGGATCTGCGCGAATGCTGTCTGTCAGATGGTGGGTAACTGCTATCTTTCAAAAGGGCACCTCCTCGAAAATGGTGATTACCTTTATTGTATCACAAACTTCGACGAAATGGAACCCCAAACAATCCAATTCCACGCATACCGCACTTTACCCTTTGCGCAAACTATGTTATGATACTGAAAAAGGAGGACTCAAAATGAAGAAGAATATCTTTGCGCTACTCGCTGTGGTTTTTCTTCTGGCAGCTTTCGTTTCAACGCCTTCTCATGCTGCAGATGACCTCTACTTCTTGGCAATCAATGATACATTACCCGATTTAAGCAAGGAAACCGCACCAATTAGAGTCGATGGCATCACTTACATCCCTTGTACTATTTTCGACAGCCGCGTGGTTGGTTCGACGCTCGGTGTCTCCTATACACAGGATCGCAATGCGGGGACAGTCACGCTCTATAACCAAACCCAACTTTTGGAATACAATATCGGCACAGGCACCGCCTTTAGCTATTCAGATGGCAAAACCTATGCCTACCCCGCCGTCCGGCGAAACGGGCTTGCCTATGTCCCCGCCTCCACTGCCTGTCGATATTTCGGGCTGACTTGTTCATTTTT
>JAVVSI010000100.1:0-5006 GCA_036654315.1 Evtepia sp.
GACCTGCGGTACAGTTTGGGCAATGGCGCGATCCAAGACTTCGATTCTTGGAATCGCATCATAGATGGCTTTGACGCGTGCCGCATGGCGGTATTCACGAGACTGCCGCCGTGCATCAAGACGCGCCCTTGCCCGCATTTGTATATTTTCACTATAAGCCAAAATTCAGTCTCCTTTTCCGTAGTTTTCTTCGTAAAATGCATTGAAACGGTCGATATCTTCCTGAAAGCGTTTTTCCACTGCGGCCGCACTGACCGGGCTGCCTATTGTTCCGGCGGGAGCCCTTGGCTTTTCCCAACGGAGGCGTTCTTTTTCTGTGATTTCCGTTTTGTTGTGGAGACCCTGCTGATGCCAGTTTTTCAAAATAGAGTTCATATAGGGCCAGTTCATCTCTGATTTTTTTAAAACCGTTTTTTCATAGGCAAGTGTCAATGCGTCATCATCAAATTGCATATCCGACCAAGCGTCAAGATATCGCCGCTCTGCCTCCACAGGTTCCCGACCATGCACACCAATGAGTGTCAGGAGATGATTGCCCTGTTCCGTGCGTCGTGCCAAACGCGACAGATAAGTTTCCGCGCTTTCCAAGGTATCAATCCCCTGTCGATGCCAGAGGAAGGCTTCTTTTTTGATCTGAGATAAGGTAGGTTTTCGACCGTTGCCGTAACGGCGGGTGGTTTCTTCCATGCACCAGTTGGTGAGGAGGAGGATGACTTCTGCGGGGAGTGCCAAATAATCATAAATGACATAGAGTGTCTGTAAATCGGATGGTGAGAGAATTTTGCCAAGCAATCGCTGTAATTCCTCCACCAAGGGTGAGAAAGGAGTGGGGGCAGTGAGTGCCTGCGTAATATCCAGGGAGGAATACGCAGGCGGTGTGACCGGCTCCGGTGGCGTATTGGGTTGTGCAGTCGGAGGGTCTGCGGAATCCAATAAATCCAATGTGACCAGTAACGTATAGGCCCCTTGTAAACGTCCGCTGTCCCATTGTAAGGAAGCGGCATCTTTGCCGCTCAGTAAACATAAATAAAGTAAAGCACCATCACCGGATTGTGCTTTTAATAAACGTTCGGCAGCTTCACGCGGGAGAGAAAGCACGCCGCCTGGGAATAAAAAACCTTTTGCCAAGTCCGTCACCTCTTTGCCTTTATTTTAACATACCCGTCAATCACCTTGCAAGATAGATTCACGATTTCCGACTTATATTCTGATATTTGAAGTTGCTATTTCCCTTATAAAATGATAAGATAAATCAATATAGGCGTGTTTTCGGCTCTGTTTTCTGTATGAGTGCAATATAAAGATGCAATCAATGAAAAAACCGAGCGGCATTCACTGTCAGTGGTGGAAGGGATGGGATTGTACCTGAAAGAACAACTGAAAAAAAACAAAATCCTATGGGTGATTTTGGCCTGTGGCATACTTTTGCTACTTGCAATTTTTTCCCATATTGGGAATCATGCGTCTCGGACACAAAACAAGCAAGCGTCCCTTTGTTTTGTGCAGCTTAAGGATGCGGACTGCACCGTGGTACAAAGCGAAGGCAAGGTGATGGTGATTGATACCGGCGCGCCTGAGGATGCACAGACCGTGATGCTTGCCTTGGAACGCTTGGGCATAGAACGGATCCATTGCTTGTTGCTGACACATCCCGATCGGGATCATATCGGAAACGCAAGCGCGATTTTGCAGCAGTATCCTGTAGAACAAATACGGATGCCAAACGTGAAAAAAAACAGTGAAATAGAATCGGTCTTGCTTTGCGAAATAGCCGCGCAGAACATTGCGATCAATCACCCGGAGAAAACAGGAGAGACATTTGCCTTCGGTGCTTGTTCGATGCGGATGTTTCCGGGTTATGAAACGGCATATGAACAGATCAACGATCATTCGATTGCGGCCGTGTTAACCTGTGGCACAGTGCGTGTCTTTTTTGGTGGAGACATTGAAAACAAACGCATTAAGGAGTTCCTGCACGACCCAATTGCGCCCTGTGATGTTGTAAAGATGCCACATCATGGACGCGATGAAAAGAAATCTGCTGCCCTGCTTTCGATGTTACGTCCGAAAATTTGTGTGGTCACGGCTGACCATGCGGAGGAAGCAGTGGAAGCGGCACTTTCCGCTAGTCGTGTGTGCTACACAGCCGAGGCAGCAGTATATATCACAATCCACGACAATAAGCTGGAATTGGAGCGAGGTACAAATGAGTAATCTTCTTTCCGTTTTAAGACATGAAACCAAGTACTTGTTGTCTGACATACAGTACCATCGTCTGCAAAACTATTTTTCCAATGTGCTGCAAAGTGATACGCACAACCAAGCAGAGGGATATTTGGTGCGTTCTCTGTATTTTGATACGCCGGATGATCGAGACTATTTGGACAAATTGGACGGGCTTTTGGAACGGCGGAAGTTGCGTTTGCGTATGTATTCACCGGAAGATAAAACGGTTAAGTTGGAATTAAAACAAAAATCCGGTGCGTTCCAACGAAAGCGGTCGTTGGTTTTGACGCGGATGCAGGCGGAGTCGTTGGTGCAGGGAGATCTTGGCGTGTTGAGGGCGATGGAGCAGCCTTTTGCGCAGGAATGCCTCTATCTGATGTCCCTCGGCGTGTATCGTCCAAAATGCATTGTGGAATATCAGCGGCGTGCTTTTGTGGCGGCGGCAAACGATATTCGTATCACCTTTGACACAAATGTTTGCGCGACGCTCTCACCGCAGGGCTTTTTTGAGCCAAGGGTGTTCGGTATCCCCGTGATTCCGTTCGGCAATACGATTATGGAAGTGAAGTACAACCATTTTTTACTCAGTTACATCAAAGATATGGTCAGCCAATGTGATACGTCTGCTGCCGCGATCAGTAAATATTGTTTGGCAAGACAGATCGGACTATGAAACATTTTAGAGGAGAGCAGCGGTATGAAAGATCTTTTATTCAACTATTTTCAAGAACAGGCGAAGGCGGTAACATTGAAAGCGATTCTCTTAAATTTTGGGATTGCTGTCTTATTGGGACTTGTCATTTATGTATCGTATCGTTTTTCGCATTCAGGTCCCGTCTACAGCGCACGCTTTAACGTCTCACTCGTCATGCTGACGATTGTTACCACACTGGTGATGACGGTCATCGGCAATAATATCGCGCTTTCGCTGGGCATGGTGGGTGCCTTGTCTATCGTACGCTTTCGCACAGCAATCAAAGATCCACGCGACACGGCTTATATATTCTGGTGTATCGCCGTGGGTATTTGCTGTGGTGTTTCGGAGCATCTCATCGCGGCCACAGGCAGTGCAATTTTGTTTCTGTTCCTTTTGATTTTCGGAAGAATACAAAAGAACGATCGCTATCTATTGATTGTGCGCGGGGTGCGTGCAACGGATGCTAAGATTTCGGATGTGGTCAAAATCCATTTTTCCGGGAAAGCAGTCCTCAGAGTGAGCAATCTGACGCCGGATACAGTTGAACTGATTTTTGAAGTGTCGGAAAAGATGTTGCATTCCGAACGGCAGGGTTTGCCTATCACAGATAAAGTATCTGAAATTGAAGGGGTGTCAAGTGTCAGTCTGGTGTGCCAGAATGACGAGATTAACCGATGAAAAAATTTAGGATTACGCGCGCACGAAAAGCCGGTATCTGTGTATTTCTTTTGCTTGCCTTGGCGATTGGCCTGATGTTGCTGGATCATGCGGTTCATATACAGCGTGAGCCGCTCCCATATCCAAAAGCACAGGAAGTCATGCCGGAGCCGAAACAATCGGATACAAACGAGGTGAGCGAGGATTTTGCGACACATCTTCCCTTGGTTGTTCTGGATCTTGGCAATCAAACGCCACGTTCAGACAGCGTGTGGGATGTCGATAAAGGGTATCAGGTTCCGGTGGATTTTGACCCCTATGTTCGGGGTACAATGAAACTGATTGCCCATGAAAATGATGTGAATCGTCTTTCGGACGTGGCCACATTGGAAACCGATTTGAAGGTGCGGTTACGCGGAAACTCGTCGGCGGATTTTGATAAAAAGCAATATTTACTGAAACTGTATCATCCGGACGGCAGTAAAAACGAACAGGATATTTTGGGTTTGGGTCAAGATTGGGAATGGGTGTTGAATATCTCCTTGCTTGATAAATCGCTCCTCCGCAATTATGTGGCCTTTACCATGGGCAAACAAACGGAGGTGCTGTCTCCGGATGCGCGCTACTGTGAAGTTTTGTGTCAACGTGGAGAACGCCTTGAATATCTGGGTGTCTATCTCTTGAGTGAAAATGTAGAGCGTTCCCCAAGTCGGGTGGATATCCCTGCATACAGCCCTACAAACGACAATTTTTCCTATATTATCCGCCGTGATCGCCTCGATGGGGTTGGTGCGATGTTGCCCACAGACAGTCATAAAAATAAGCGGCTTTATGGTGCCTTGGAACTGAAATATCCGAAAGAAGAGGTGATCTCCACGCAACATTTCAATCGTGTCGTTGCGGAGCTGGACACAATTGAGAACATACTTCTGTCGGATAATCCGGAGGAATATTTACAGTACAGCCAAAAAATCAACACCGACAGTTTTGTGGATTATTTTATTTTAAATGAGCTTCTGATGAATTACGACGCAGGGTTTCGCTCTACCTACAGCTACAAAGGTTACGACGGGAAGCTGACGATGGGCCCTTTTTGGGATTTTGACCAGAGTTTCGATAACGACCCCTTGGGTGGCGCATCGTTCGATCAAGTCGCCATGCAGGAAGCCCCGTGGTTTCGCCAATTGCTCCGCGACCCGGCCTATGCAAAAAAGGTGATTGCACGTTATCACGACTTACGCGAGACTATTTTTTCCAACGATGCCGTATCGGCACTGATTGATGGTACAGTGGCCTATCTTGGCCCTGCCGTACAGCGTGATTGGAGTCGTTGGGGATATCATTATCGCACGCCATACTTAAAACAAAGTGACAAGGATACCGCAAATCGCCACGCAAATCGCAACGTGCAAACAAATGAAGCGGA
>JAVVSI010000101.1:0-5004 GCA_036654315.1 Evtepia sp.
GCGTCGGACGGCACCGGTTCCCTTGCCGTGGATGATGGTAACCGAGCTTAAATGGGAGAGCAAGGCACGATCTAAAAATTGATCCAGCGCGAGTTCGGCTTCCTGTGTTGTCATGCCGCGCAGATCGACTTCTGCCGATGCGCCGAGCGTACGCAGTTCGTGTTCCACCTGCCGAATATATTTTTTGGCTGCCTTTTGTGTTTCGCCCTCGACAACGCGTACTTCTTCCTGATGGGCGGTGAGGCGTAGAATACCGGCTTGGAGTTGTAGGAGACCGTCTTTTGTGACGGATAGGACAGAGGCCTGCACCCCCATTTTCACAAGCTGTACGGTATCACCGGGGACGGCAGGTCGCACGATAGGTGGGGGCGGCAATTCTTTTTTCTTGCCGATTTTTTCGTCTGCTTCATTGAGTTTATGGCGCAGATTTGCGCGTTGTTCGTTTGTCTCTTCGGCTTTGGCTTGGCGGCGACGGAGTTCGTTGAGTTCGCTAAAAACGCTGTCGGCAGTGCGCCTTGCCTCTTCCACAATTTCTCTTGCTTCTGCACGGGCGAGTTCCACGGCTTTGTCTCGTTCTTTTTCCACAATGAGATGCGCTTCCCGCGCGGCGGCGGCGGATTGTTCGAGTTCACGACGTAGCTTTGCAGCAGCGGTGCGTTCGTGTTCCATTGCCTGTCGTTGTTCATCAAGGCGCGTGAGTACATCTTCGAAGCGGACATTTTCGGCATCAATGCGCGCGGCGGCTTTTTCGATAATGTGGTGAGGGAGTCCCAAGCGTTCGGAAATGGCAAAGGCGTTGGATTTACCGGGGATGCCGGTAATCAGGCGATAAGTGGGTGCGAGTGTCTCAACGTCAAATTCACAGGATGCGTTTTCAACGCCTTGTGTTGACATGGCATAGACTTTGAGTTCTGCATAGTGTGTGGTAGCCGCGACAAGTGCGCCGCATTCTCTGGCACTTTCGATCATGGCGGCGGCGAGTGCTGCGCCCTCGACGGGATCGGTACCCGCACCGAGTTCATCAAATAAGATCAGTGTGCGGTCATCGGTTTCCGCCAGCATACCAACGATGTTGGTCATATGTGAGGAAAAGGTAGATAAAGATTGTGCAATGGATTGCTCGTCTCCGATATCGGCAAGTACGCGCGAACAAACTGCGATACAGCTATCATCGGCAACGGGGATGTGTAGGCCGCATTGTGCCATCAAGGTGAGGAGTCCAATGGTTTTCAGTGTGACAGTTTTGCCGCCGGTATTGGGACCTGTAATCATGAGCGTGTCAAAGTGTTCGCCCAGCGTGAGATCATTGGCAACGGCTTTTTTTGGATCCAACAGAGGGTGACGTGCGCGCTTGAGGTCGATCGTGCGCTCGGATAGACGCGGTTCCATGGCATTCATGCGTAGGGAGAGGTTTCCGCGTGCAAAAATAACATCCAGTGCGATCAGCAGGTCATAATCTTGGATGATATCCTCTTGATAGGCGGCGCAATCGGCAGAGAGTTCGGCTAAAATACGTTCGATTTCTTTTTCTTCTTTTGCTTGGAGTTCGCGTAATTCGTTGTTGGCTTTGACGACGCCCATGGGTTCGATGAAAAAGGTGGAACCGGAACCCGACACATCGTGGATCAATCCGGGTATCTCATTTTTGTATTCCGATTTCACCGGCACGACATAACGACCGGAACGCATGGTGATGAGACTATCCTGTAAAAATTTAGATTGAGAGGAGGAGATGACGCGTTGCAGGATATCGCGGACTTTTCCCGAGGTGGCTCGCATATGTCGTCTGATTGAGGCGAGTTCGGCACTTGCGGAATCGGCAATTTCATTTTCGCCTAAAATGGAGCCTGTAATTTTTTCTTCGAGTGAACGGTTGGGATGCAGGGAATAAAAAAGGTGGTCGATGACGGTTTTTTCACCATCACCGCTCGCGTACTCTTTTGCGCTACGAGACGCACGTAGGACGGTGGCAATGGAGAGAAGCTCGCTCGTGTTCAGGCTTCCGCCCATATCGGCACGCCGCAAAGAGCCTGCCACCGGCTTGACACCGGAAAAGGTGGGGGAACCTTGGAGTGTCATCATTTTGACAGCGGCGCCGGTTTCTTGTTGATGATAGGCGACATCGGAGAGAATTGTTTCCGGGCGTAAGGCACGCGCACGTTCTTTGCCCTCGTCGGTCACGGCTTCGTCGGCTAAGAGTTCCAGTACGCGAGGCAATTCGAGTGTATGGATGGATTTCTCAAATAATTCGGTCATAGAAAGTCTCCCGTTTATAAAAATCAAGGGTATGAAATCCGCGTTCCAGCTGTGTGAGGAGGAATGCTTCCGAGGTATCGCCAAATAGGCGCAGACTCGTTTCGTCCAGTGAAAAAGAGAAGAGGTGTTTGCCATTGTCACGGAGCAGATATCTTGCCGCTTGCAGGGCGGATGGTGTGAGTGGCATAGAAATTCCGCCGGGGCTTGGACAGTGTGCGCAGTGCAGGATTCCCTCCCGAAGATGAAAGCGCGGTACGGACGGATTTTTTTGGCCACAGACTGCGCAGGTATCTATGCGTGGTTCGTAGCCAATGAGTGCCAATAGTTTCCATTCGAACACAGCTTTGACCATGGCGGGTGATTTTTTGAGTTGATCAAGGGCGTAGAGTGCATTGAGGAGTAGGGAGAGAAGTGGCGGATCGGGTAGATTTTCCTGTGCAGTTGCGTCTAAAATTTCCGAAAAGTAGGAGGCGAGGGAGAGTAAAATAAAATCTTCCCGAACCGCTCGAAACGACGAGAGGGGAAAGGCCTCTTTTAAAAGGTAACGATCATGGCGTTCGTTGAGTGTCAGTTCGGAGTAAACGAGTAACTGAGCGGCAGCGGCGATGCGGTTATTTTTCCGTCGACAGCCGGCAGCTTTGATGGTACACTTTCCAAAATCCTGTGTTAAGACGGTCAAGATTTTATCAGCGTCTTTATAGTTTGTTTCACGTAGAACAATTCCCTTCGTCGTTATTTCCACGATAAAGCCTCAGGAATCCTGTTTGTACCCGAAATTTTGGACTTGGTTCAGGTTATCGCGCCAATTTTCTTTGACCTTGACCCAAGTTTCAAGATACACTTTTGTCCCCATGAAGCGTTCAATATCTTCGCGGGCGTAGGTGGATATTTTTTTAAGCATAGCACCTTGTTTGCCGATGATCATGCCTTTGTGAGACGCTTTTTCGCAGTAGATGGTTGCATCGAGGTCAAGGAGTCCGTTGGGTCGTTCGGAGAATTTGGTAATTTCGACTGCGGTACCGTGCGGGATTTCCTTATCCATACAGATGAGGAGTTTTTCACGTAGGATTTCGGCACAAATTTGGCGTTCCGGTTGATCTGTAATCATATCGGTCGGGAAGAGCTGAGGACCGGGTGCAAGAAAATGCTCCGTTACGGCCAAGAGATCGTCCACACCCTCATGATTTTTCGCAGAGATGGGAACGATTGCCGCGAAAGCGTAAGCTTTGCTGTAGACATTCATCACGGTGAGGAGGGTTTCTTTTGCGACGGTATCAATTTTATTGATCACCAAAACGGCAGGCACGTCCAGTTGACGGATACGATCAATGAGTTCCTGTTCGGGTGCGCCGACGTTGGGGATTGGTTCCACGAGCAGGAGGACGGCGTCCACATCGGCAACACTCCGACGAACCACTTCGACCATATAATCACCGAGTCTTGATTTTGGTTTATGCAATCCCGGCGTATCGACGAATACGAATTGTGCATCGCCGCGATTGAGAATGGCACAAATCCGATTGCGGGTTGTTTGCGGTTTGCGGCTGACAATGGCGACCTTTTCTCCCACGAGTGCATTGGTCAAAGTGGATTTTCCGACGTTGGGGCGACCGCAAAGGGTAATCATACCGGAGCGGGTGATGGTCATTTCCATAGGTTCTTTTGGCGTCTCTTCCTCTTCGCGGGTGAGATCAAGGGTTTCCAAAATGCTTTCTTCTCGCGCACGCATGATACGTTTTTGTTCACCCTCATCGAGGTGGTCGTAGCCGAGGAGGTGCAAGACGGAGTGGACGGCGAGATAGGCAAGTTCCCGTCGGAGGGAGTGTCCGAATTCCTCAGCCTGTGCTGTTGCGTGTTCGAGGGAGATGACAATGTCACCGAGTGGGCAAAGGCCTGTTTCGGGATCTAGGACATCATCGGCTTTTGTCGGGGGCGTTCCGGCAGTGAGTTCAAACATGGGGAAGGAGAGGACATCGGTGGCTGCATCCACTTCGCGTTGTTCCAGATTGATTTCGTGGATTCCGGTGTCATCGGTGAGTAGTACGTCGATTTCACAGGGCAATGCGACGTTTTGTTGGGCGAGTGCCTCTGAAATGACGCGTGTGAGGAGGGGTCTGTATGGGTTGACGCCGGAAAGTTCCCAGTCTATCGCAATTTGATGATTCATTTTTTCCCTTTCTTACGGTTTTCGTCCTCTTCATAGGCACGAATAATCCGTTGTACGATCACATGGCGGACGACATCGGTTTCGTTGAGACGACAGATTTCGATGTCCTCTACGCCGTTTAGAATGCGTATGGCTTCTTTGAGTCCGCTGACTTTATCGGAGGGAAGGTCAATTTGAGTGATATCGCCCGTAATGACGATTTTGGAGCCAAAGCCCATACGGGTGAGGAACATTTTCATTTGTTCGCGCGATGTATTCTGTGCTTCATCGAGGATGATAAAGGAGTCATCCAGGGTTCTGCCCCGCATATAGGCAAGGGGCGCGACTTCGATATTGCCGCGTTCGAGATATTTGGAATAGCTGTCCGTACCAAGCATTTCAAAAAGGGCATCGTAAAGCGGGCGCAAATAGGGATCGACTTTACTTTGCAAATCGCCGGGAAGAAAACCGAGACTTTCGCCGGCTTCGACAGCGGGGCGGGTTAAGATGATACGATTGACCTGTCCCGCACGAAAGGCGGAAACGGCGGCAGCGACGGCGAGATAGGTTTTTCCTGTTCCGGCGGGACCGACGGCGAGGGT
>JAVVSI010000102.1:0-4909 GCA_036654315.1 Evtepia sp.
GCGACAAAAGAAAGAACCAAAGAAAAAACGCGTCAAGCAACAGGATTTCGCTCACTGCGGTGAGCGACCAAGGACGCTGTCCTTGGATCCTGAAATTTTTCTGAAGAAAAATTTAGTAAAGACTTTAATTGTCAGGCTTGCATGGCAGTACCTCTTGAACTAAAGACAGACTGCAACACAATAGGAGAAAAACAATGGGACTAAATGAAACACCAGCAGCAAACCGCACTCACATCGGCTTTTTCGGATGCCGCAATGCGGGAAAATCAAGCCTTGTCAACGCGATCACCGGTCAAGATTTAGCGGTTGTTTCCGATACGAAAGGAACAACTACCGATCCGGTTCGAAAAGCGATGGAGCTTCTACCCATGGGACCTGTCATGATCATTGATACACCGGGTTTCGATGACGAAGGAGCCTTAGGGCAAGAACGTATGAAAAAAACGAAACAAGTACTACGTCAATCGGATGTTGCCATCCTTGTTGTAGACGCAAGCAAAGGACTTAACAGCGAGGATCAAAAATGGCTTACTCAATTTGAGGAAAATAAAATTGCACACATTATTGTGTACAATAAAAGTGACTTAATAACAAACCATACCCCGACGAGCCAAGCAGAAATATATGTCAGCGCAACAAGCGGTCAGAACATAAATGAACTCAAAGAACGGATTGCACGTCTCAGCGTGACGCAAGAGGGACGGCTTGTCGGAGATCTCATAAAACCCCTTGATCTCGTTTTGCTCGTCACACCGATTGACGAATCAGCACCAAAAGGCAGACTCATTTTACCACAGCAACAGACAATCCGCGATATTTTGGATGCAGGAGCTGTCTCCATTGTCATCCGTGAGACGGAACTGAAAGAAACACTCGCACAAATTACGCCTGCACTGGTCATTACGGATAGTCAGGTATTTGAAGAGGTGAGTGCAGTTGTCCCAAGACAAATACCACTCACCTCCTTTTCGATTTTAATGGCGCGCTATAAAGGCGTATTAGATACTACAGTCGCCGGTGTTCAGGCCATTGCACGCCTACAAGATGGGGACACAATTCTGATTGCAGAAGGCTGTACACATCATCGACAATGCAATGATATCGGAACGGTTAAAATCCCAAACTGGCTTGCCAAGTCGACCGGAAAAAAACTCACCATTGAGACGGTATCCGGTACGGAATTCCCGGACGATTTGACAAAGTACGCACTTATATTGCATTGCGGCGGCTGTATGTTGAACGAACGCGAGGTGAAATCACGCATGAATACCGCCATTGCACAGCATATCCCCTTTACCAATTACGGCATTGCCATTGCTTACATGAAAGGCATTTTAGACAGAAGCGTCGCACCGGTGATGAATCAAAGCCCGCTTATTTGATTGCCTCCAATGCCTTCACGCGTGTAGATAATGCAGAAACCTGCTTTTCCAAGTCGGTGATACGAGTGTTTTGATTTTGTCGTTTCAGTGCTGAGACGTGAAATTCGACTTGTTCTTGCATATAGATGATGTAATCCTGTAATTCGCGTAGGGATTCGGCTGTATTGCCGGAGAGGGGATTGAGATTTTTGGAAAATACGGACATGGCTTCTCCTTCCTGACTTGTGGTGGGATTTACAAGAATTCCCGCGCAAAACTCCGAAAAATACACTTCCCTTTTCCGGAAATGCGGATGCAATATCCATCGCAACGATTGGGGAGCAATGGAATCGTTGCAACGCCTCCGCTGGTTCCCACCCAAACCGTCTGATATTTTTCGCCATCTGCCGATACTTCTACCATGACGCGTGCCGCCTGTGCAATTTCCAATCGGAGCAGGAGACGCAAATACCGTTTATGTTGCAAGGTGTTTTCACGAAATGCGGTAAATTCCGCTTGCCAAGTACCGGGTGCGAGAAATCCATCGGATTTCAAAATCTGATTTCCAACCAGCCGATACAAAATGCCCTGCATGCTTGTGAACTGCTTGACCTGCACAGGATCTTCTGTCAACCAAATTCTATGGATTGTGTCGTAGCAATAGGTGTTCCAGATCGTTTTGGCGTTCCGCATTGAAATGTAATAACGCTGACCATCACTTCCGGCAGTGGCATCAAAAAGGGGACTATCTCCGAGCGCATATGAAATGAGCAGAGGGGAACCGCCGCTATAGGCATAAACACCGCTACGTCCCTTATAATACAGAACCTCGCCCGCAATCAAAAGTGAATTGCCACTCCCTGCCTGCACACCCGGATATTGATAGGTATGTACTTGATATTCTGACGGATACGCCCCCAAAACTTTATGCAGACAATCTTCTTTCCAAGCAAGCACCGTGGAGGCATAAGGGCAAATGCCCGTGAATACACCGTCAGAACCGACCGGCGCGGCATAGCTGTCCGTGGAAGTACCGGCGTAAACAAAAAAGTTTTTGGGATCTCCGAGTGCAGAGGCATAAATCGTTTGATCGGTATTCGAAACACCCCACAAACGGTTTTCCGATTCACAGACATAGTCCAGTGCCGGGAGTGTACGGGCAATTTGTATGGCCGCCGTTTCATTGCAAGCTGTTAGACTGCTTTTGGAGAAGGTGAGGGTATCATCTGTGACAGCTTGGATTTGTAAGCTTTTATTATTTGCTGTTTGCGTGACACAGCCGCTGATTTCGACTGCGTCACCAACAGCAAATAAAGCGGTGAGTTTTTGATTGTTGTTTGCACCATCGTAGAGTTGCAAATCAACCCCAAAAATCTCCATCGTCCCAGTGTCCTCGTATGTCGTATCCGTGATGATACCATAGACACCTTTTGCGTTTTCGACCATAGAGACACTGCCCAAATTCATTGGGACTTCGTAATTCCCAAACGCATCTACGCCAGGAATCATATACCGTCCAATGAGGGACTTATTGATTGAGGTTTCCGTTTCATTTGTCGTTGTCCATGCGGTTCCGCTCCAATTGGCGGTCGCATAGGTTTTGGCCTGAACGAATGCCTGGTCATAACTGCGTCCCCATCGTCCCCATATAGGATTCATTTTTGGGTTCGGGGTAAGTTTAACGGTATTTTCGGTAAAAATTGCGGTGTTGGCAATACAGGAAACTTTGGATTCCAAAGAACCAAATGCCTGATTATCCAAGTCGAAGTACACTTTATCGGGGAAAATACAGAGTTTCGTATTGATGACTGCAAACTGCTTCTTTCCCACAGTCACACTGCCGACTCTTGTGCCATCATAGACAAAATCCGTGCCGTCTACGAGACAGAGTTTACCACCCCAATCAAAAATCGCGCTGGGACTGTTGCGGGTTTCCAAGACGGAATCGGCATGGCGTGGCGTGAGGGACGGCCAGAGAGACGAACTCAGATTTTGACAGGAAATAAGAGAACCCTCCGGCGCATTTTCCCGTAAATTTAAGCCGCCGAATTTGACAAGCTCACGCCTTATTTTTTGATTCGCCCGTCTTAATTTGGGTAACATAGTCAAAGACCTCCCTTGATATTATGGCGTGAAATACCGATATCCTGTTTGTTTTGCCTGTTTGTGACTTCTTCGTTCTTCTGCCATGTATGCAGCGAGCGTGCTGTTAAACAATTTGATTGCGTTGTTATATTCTTCATATTCGCGCTGTGCGAAGTCGATTTGGGCATAGAGATAGTAGCGATACAGCGCGTCGTAAGGGGAGGGGACGCTCAGCTGCGTATCTGCATCCTCGGGATAGACGAGGTAGCGCGGTGATTTCAGCACTTCCCCTGTGATACGGCTTTCCAGTTCACACAGCCAAAGTGCTTTTTGCTCTATGGGGAGTGCATTTTCGCGCAGTGTGTCCGCAGTGAGGAGAAGCTGATTGATTGTAGACATGAGTTCACTTCCCTTGTTTGCCGTTCCGTGAGGGACGGCTTTTCATATATTGCGCCTTACCAAAAAACGTCAAATTCATAAGTGGCGGTCATGCCGTTTGCCGATGTTTTCGTGATGGGCGTGGCAAGCGTTTTTGCGGAAATGGCGCAATTGTTTGAGATCGTATTCGATGATACCGTACAGGGTAAAAAATGAGAGGCCATATGATGTTTCATTGGGTATGGAGATGAAGAATGGACTCCATACGTGGCACCAATTCTTGATTTGGTACTCATATCAAAAATAAGACCCTGATAGTGGTCGTAGTTCCCATATCCCCCGAGTGCAAATACATACTTCCCATGGTTCAAATCTGCGCTGCGTGCATCAGTTCTATACCCATTTTCCGTAACATGCCCGAAGAGTTTTGAAACATCCACAACCCCATGCCCTGTATTATGAACAAAGTCAAAGTAATTCACTTCACTCTCGGCGAACATAAAACAAAAATCACCGTAGACAAACAAAGAACAGTTGGAATATATATACATCAGATTAGTTGGTGCGTAGGTTGCTGATAAAGTAGAGAAGGTGTTGTCTGTAAACGCATAGACCTTTCGATCGGCGACAGTCGTACTGTATACAAAGATATACCACAATTTTGCGGTATCTGAATATGCGACAGCTGTGTTGGCGGTGCTTGTCCCAATTATAGCAGAGACATCAATTTGGGTTTTCACAGCGAGTAGGACATCATATTTAGTAATAATACCGGAATCCACGCGATACGAATATCGTCCATCATTGGTGTAGCGTTGATATCCATCCATAAAGCCCTGATTTTTAAAACCATCTGTTGTTTCTTTTCCGTAGTTCAAATACTGATGCGTCAATCCGATTGTCCCAATTGCCACATCATTGGCTTGTGCAGGTGTGAAATCATACTGGAATTTATAATGCACTTTTTCCATTGTAACTTGCGCAAGAATCTGATTTGCCGCGTTGTATGCCCCTCTATACAGACCGGATCCTGATCCACCCGGGATACCATAGCCGACCGTATTTCCAAGCAAATATGGACAATC
>JAVVSI010000103.1:0-4909 GCA_036654315.1 Evtepia sp.
CACGATCACCCGAACACTCTTAAAATCGTCGGGAATGTTACCGCGCAGGTAAACTTGAAGCGAGTTTGTCACAGGCGTGACTGTATACTTCGTCGGCAGATTTAAATAGGCAATTTGATCCGCAACATACGCCGTAATGGGCAGATCAACCGAAACATCAATATCTGCCATATTGGTCTTGTTTCGGCAAACCAAACCCTCCGGAATCGGGATCGGAACACTCACTTTTTTATGATAAAAAACTTCGCTCAGGTCTATTTCGCCCAGTGAAATTTCAGTCATATCGCCCAGCAAGGAGGGATCACCGGTCAAGTATACGACATCCGGTCGAATGGTACAGCTTGCATTTTCCGCAGTCGCGCCGCCACCGCTCTGCAAGCGGACGGTCAAGGGTACATGAAACACCTGCACAATCGGCAGTGTTACGGAAACCAGTTGACTGCTCTTTTCCTCCTGACCATTGACATCTACAAGTACAACCGGCAGTTCTTTTGTGGTTGTATTCGAAACCTGCTCCTGCGCAAACGTCACCTCGGCGTGCGAAATCGTCCCGATATAATGCTCAGGACCGGTTATTTCGATTTGCTTCGGATTGATTTGGAGCGGATCTGCCTGATAGCCATTTGCAACCGTTCCAACAAAACTGCCAACAACGTCAATCTTCCGCGTCACGCGTTTCTCAACCGTGACGGTAACGGCAAAATGTTTTTTTTCTGACACGCTCAGTGTTTCCGGCGAATTGGTGGGGAGAATTGCCTTACAGGTCAGTGTCCACTCCCCGGATGCCTCTACATCTGAAACATCCAAAACGGCACCAACATTCTCTCGGGAAAGCTTCATCAGACTTTTGCGTTTCCCTGTCACGGTCATTTGCAAGGTATCGCGACTCACATCCGTGAGCATCAATCCACGTTCTTCCAGTGCCTCTTCCCCCTGTACAGAGATTGAAACATGGTGGAATGGCGCATCACCGATGGGATTTTCAACATTGACAACATACAACCAGAGAATGACGGCGAGAAAAATCGCGAGGATGACATTCAGGAGTTTTCCGCGTTTTTTCATGATCTTCCCCACTTTCGGAACATACGCGCCATCTTTTTCTTGATACTCTTCTGCGTGTTCTTTGGTTTCGGTACCAATTCATTACGCAAAAGTCGTTCCAGCGTTTCCGGTGCCAAATGACGCTTCAGCGTCCCATTCACGGCAACGGATATCGCGCCCGTTTCTTCCGAGACAATCGCAACCACGGCATCGGAATTTTCACTCATTCCTATCCCCGCACGATGCCGCATACCGAGATCGCGGCTGAGGTTCATATTGGACGAAAGAGGCAACATACACGCCGCCCCCGCAACCCGACCGGCGCGAATGACCACTGCACCATCATGCAAAGGTGCCTTTGGATAAAATATATTTTTCATCAATTCACTTGAAACAGACGCATCCAATACTGTCCCGGAAGCAATGACATTATTCAGTAAGTGTTTGCGTTCAAACACGGTTAAGGCTCCCACTTTATCCTTTGAGAGAACAGTATATGCAGATACGGTTTCCGTAATCGCGTTTTCAATTTCGGTCACTGTGGCTTCCGAGCTAAAAAGATAGCCCAGTTTATGACTACCCATTTGTTCCAAAAATCGTCTGATTTCCGGCTGAAAGACAATCATAAGCGCAAGTAAACCAAGCTCCATGGTTTTTCCGAGAATAAAGTTAATCACATGAAGATTACATTGATAGGACACCCAAAGTGCCGCAACAATCAGCAAAAGTGCTTTTGCCACTTGCGCTGCACTACTCTTTCGAAGAAAGGTCATCCCCTTATAAATGACAAATGATATAATTACAATATCCACCAAATCAGATATTGTAAGAAGGCGCAAATAGCCGACAGCGATTGCAGCCCATTGCAAGATCGTGTCCATTTGTACCTCCTTCCCACTCTTCCGATGGTACGAGTTTCCACGCTTCCAACCAACCGGTATGTCTATCTTTACTATTATACTTTATTTTAAGATATTTGACAAGAGCGTCATAAGGAATTTCACAAGACTTTCCGCTCTACCCCACAAACGCATAGAATGCAAGAAAGTTCTCCTGTGTTATTTCTACACAAGAGAACTCTCATCTCCCCATTCAAAGCTGCTCCATGACGCGCAAAAAATACCGCACTTCCCTTTCTGTATTGAAAGCGGAAAAACTAACACGGGTCGTTCCGGTTTGCAATGTTTCGGCGGTTTGGTGGGCAAGTGGTGCGCAATGCAGCCCGCTCCGAACACAGATTCCATTTTGGCTTAAAAAATCTCCTGTTCTCCCGCAATCCATCCCTACTTTCCGGAACGATATCACGCCGCTCTGGGAACAACCCGAAAACACTTCGATGTTTGGAATGCGGCGTAGACCATTTGCCGCAATTTGTTTCAGACCTTGCTCGTGAGCCGCAATCGCATCCATTCTTGTACTCACAAACTGCAAGCCGTACAAAAGACCGGCGATACCGGGAATATTATGTGTCCCTGCCTCCAAACGATCCGGGAGAAACTCGGGCATTGTCTGTATTCTTGAGTGACTGCCCGTTCCGCCATAAATCAGCGGATCTGCCATTTGACCGCAAAGCAATATCCCGGTTCCCTGCGGTCCGTACAGTCCCTTATGACCGGGCATAGCAACAAATGACATGCTATCCAATTGCACAGGAAAAACGCCTGCCGATTGTGAAGCATCCAATATCATTGGTATATTCCGCCCCGCACAGAGCCGTGCAAGTTCCCGAACCGGCAACACATAACCAAATACATTCGAAACGTGCGTACAGATCACCACATCTATCTTGCCTTCCAATTCGCATTGCATCCGCTCCAGAAATTGTTCCGGCTCAAAAAGCGGGGTATCTACTACGTGTATGCTCACATCTTGGATTGCTGACAAAGGACGGGTCACTGCATTATGCTCATAACCGGAAATCAATACACTGTCACCCGGCTTGACAAGGCTTTGTATCGCAATATTCAGCGCGTGCGTCGCATTAAACGTAAAAACAACCTGTTCCGGTGAGGGAACCCCAAATAAGTTTGCCGCACTTTCACGGCAGCGAAACACAATTTCAGATGCCTTACCGGAAGCCGCATATTCCCCACGCCCCGGACTCGTCATTGTACGCATGGCACAGCTCGATGCTTTGGAAACAGCGGCCGGTTTTTGAAGCGTGGTGGCTGCATTATCAAAATAAATCAAAATACCACCTCCCGATATTCATCCTCCGCGTTTCCGACGTAAATGCCCAACCTTGGCAGTCCATGCCGATTCAGAATCATCAATGCCCGTGTCAAATTGTGACCTGAAATCTTGACGGAATAACTACAACCCGTCGGCGAAATATCGACAGGTGTGCGCAGAATGCGTGCGGTGATCCCGGCGCGTTCCAGCGCGTATGCGGTTCTTTGTGCGTAAGTCAGGGACCTACACATGATCAGATAAATAACCATAACAGAAACGCTCCTCTCACAGCAGTATATGTGTGAGGGGAGCGGTTTGACAATTGATATTTTTAATGCATCTCGATGCTTTGGAATAGAGACATCACAAACGCACCACTTGCGTCTGTTCCGTGATCAAAGCAACTGCGTGTGCTGCAATTCCTTTCCCGGCCAGCCCTAAACCCTCTTCTGTTGTCGCTTTCACGCTGACACAGTCCCAGCGGATCCCGAGATACTTCGCTAAATTTCGGCGCATTTCCGGAATGAAGTGTGCAAGTTTTGGCTGCTCCGCTACAATTGTCGCATCAATATTCTCTATCTTCCATGCGCCCTCTCGCAACAGTTTTGCCACTTTTCCAAGTAAAATAAGGCTCGAAATCCCTGCATATGCAGGATCCCGATCCGGAAACTGTTGACCAATATCACCCAATGCAGCCGCACCAAGTAAGGCATCCATCACTGCATGGGTTAATACATCTGCATCAGAATGGCCGAGCAACCCCTGTGGAAAAGGAATCTCTACGCCGCCTAAAATCAGCTTTCTGTTAGAGGTGAGACGGTGAACGTCATAGCCATGACCAATTCTCAAACATAGTCCCTCCCCATCAAAATCACTTCCCCAATGATCAGATCCATCGGTGTCGTTACTTTGATATTTTCTTCCTCGCCTTGCGTCAGCGTAACCGGAATGCCCAGACGCTCGACAGCGGAACAATCATCTGTTACAACCGCATTTTCTTTCAGCGCACGTATCATTGCATTTTTGATGATATCTGCGCGAAAAATCTGCGGCGTTTGAACCGCGAAAAGATGAGTCCGATCCGGTGTTTTTTCAACAATGCCTTCATGGGAAACTTTAATCGTATCCTTCACCGGAATCGCCGGGGCCGCCGCACCACAGTCAGTCGCACGGGCAATGACATTTTCAAGCAGTGTTTGGGTTAAAAAAGGGCGCGCCGCATCATGTATGGCAATCAATTGCGCGTTCGGGCTTACTTCGCATAGTCCCGCCATGACAGAATGCACGCGCGTTCGTCCACCGACGACTATCTTTACCGCTTTGTGAATATCATACTTTCGACAAATATCTGCCGCTGTTGTCATCATCTCGCTGCGTGTCACAATAATGATTTCATGTACTTTTGGGGATGCTTCGAAGATTTTTAGGCTATATGCCAAAACAGGAACATCCCTCAACTCCAAAAAAATTTTATCTTTTCCTTCCATCCTACTTGCGTTTCCTGCTGCGAGGAGAATCATAGAACAAAATGCTGTCTCTTGTTGTTTTCTACCAAAAATTTTCATACAATCATCCCGGTCTGTTTGATTTTTTTTATTGCAGGGCGGTATTGATTCTGTTTTCGGCCTCTTCAAAACTGATTGACTGCGAAAGTACCAGTTCTGAAATCAAAATCTGTTTTGCAGAGTGGAGC
>JAVVSI010000104.1:0-4909 GCA_036654315.1 Evtepia sp.
GGATAAAATTGCAGATATCCGTTCCCATTTGAAAGAAAATGATATTCTTTTGATTAGCGCACTCGATGAAATTGCTTGGTTGCTTAATATACGCGGGAACGATATTGTTCCCGTTGTACTTTCTTATCTTGTAGTGACGTCTGAATGTGTATTGTTATTTGCAAATTCCTCTGTTTTTTCATCCGAATTAAAAACAAAGCTGATGCAGGACGGCGTTTTCATACGCGCGTATGACGAAATTTATACCTATCTCCGCTCTCTCAGTGAAAAACGTGTATTATTGGATTCCAAGCAGATCAATGCGCAGCTTTTCGATTCGATATCGGTTGAAATTTCCGAAATGGTTTCTCCGATTCTTCGGAAGAAATGCATTAAAAACGAGACAGAAATCAAAAATATGACACTGGCGCATCTACGTGATGGTCTGGCAGTGACTCATTTTTTATATTGGTTGCATGAAAACATAGGAAAGATCAAAATAACCGAATGTTCTGCGGCGGAAAAATTGGAAGAATTCCGTCATCAACAGCCGGGGTATTTGGGTGCAAGCTTTCCACCCATTATTGCTTATGCCGAACATGGTGCCATTGTCCACTATACGGCAACGGAAGCCACAGATTACGAATTGGAACCGAACAATTTTTTACTGATGGATACCGGTGGTCATTATTTACAGGGTACAACCGATTGTACACGTACTGTCTCACTGGGCAGGCCGACCGCAGAACAAAAAAAGCATTATACAGCCGTATTGCGTGGTCTGTTGAATCTGGCGGATGCTCAGTTTTTACATGGGACAAGTGGTATCTCGCTTGACTATGTGGCACGCGCTCCCCTACTGGCTATGGGGTTGAATTATGCGCATAGTACCGGGCATGGTGTTGGCTATTTACTGAACGTACATGAGAATCCCAATCACTTTTCCGGTGTCGGTGCAAGTTTTGAAAAAGGGATGATTACCTCGGACGAACCCGGCGTATATTTGACAGGTCGGTATGGAATCCGTCTTGAAAACCTGATTTTATGCGTTTCTCGTATGGAAAACGAATATGGTGAGTTTATGGGATTTGAGCATCTCACCTGTGTTCCGTTTGATTTGGATTCTATTGATCTATCCGCAATGAGTCCACATGAGATTTTCCTACTTCGTCGCTATCAGGAATTTGTTTTTGAAAAACTTGCGCCATATTTGGAGGATGAAATGGAATTGCGCTGGCTTTCCCGCTGTAGACTCATTTCTCCTTCATGAAGGAGTTGGAAATCTCTATTTCGTTGGGAGGGAAAGCAATGAAGCAAGACATTTTAAAACAATATTTTGGGCATATTGCGTTCAGACCGGGACAGGGAGAGCTGATTGATGCGATTCTATCCGGGCGGGACGCACTGGGTGTGATGCCGACGGGAGCCGGGAAATCCATGTGTTATCAGATTCCGGCTCTGATGTTACCCGGGATCACGCTCGTCGTATCCCCTCTGATTTCGCTGATGAAAGATCAGGTGGCGGCATTGATGCAAGCGGGGGTTCCGGTTGCCTTTATCAACTCATCTCTCAATGCGGCGCAATACCGTGCGGTATTCCAACGAGCGGAAGCGGGTCAATATAAAATCATCTATGTGGCACCCGAACGCCTTGCAACTTCTGATTTTTTACATTTGGCAGAAAAGGTCACAATTTCACTCATTGCAGTCGATGAGGCGCACTGTGTTTCACAGTGGGGGCAAGATTTTCGACCGAGCTATCTGAAAATTGTTGCATTTGTAGACCGCTTGTCCTATCGGCCGGTTGTTTCCGCCTTTACCGCAACGGCAACAGCAGAAGTAAAAACGGACATTGCCCATATTTTAAAGTTGCGGGATCCGATCTCACTCACAACAGGTTTCGATCGTGCAAACCTCTATTTTGAAGTGGTAAAACCAAAGAACAAACCGATTTATTTGAGAGAACTCCTGCGTCAGTATGTCGGAAAAAGTGGAATTATATACTGTGCAAAGCGAAAAGTGGTTGAATCAATCTGTGCCACCTTACAGGAAGAGGGTCTATCCGCGACACGTTACCACGCAGGACTGACGGATGAAGAACGTCGTCAAAATCAAGAAGATTTTGTCTATGATCGTGTTCAGATTATGGTTGCAACGAATGCATTCGGAATGGGGATTGATAAATCCAATGTCAGTTTTGTGATTCATTATAACATGCCCAAAAATCTGGAAAGCTATTATCAGGAGGCGGGACGAGCCGGGCGAGATGGTGAGCCTGCGGACTGTATTTTGATGTTTTCAAACGGCGATATTCAAACGGCGAAATTTTTCATTGAGAACCCGACTGAAAGTGCAGAACGCTCAGAATCAGAGCGCACCGCAATTTTAGACAGAGAGATGAAACGATTGCATGTCATGATTGGCTACTGCCAAACGACCGACTGCTTACGCGCCTATATTCTCCGTTATTTTGGAGAATCAAGTAGCTGTGGCAATTGCAGTAACTGTAAGGCAATCTATGAAAACATAGATATCACGGTAGAAGCGCAAAAAATCATGTCCTGTATTGCCCGCGCAGAAAAAAATCATCCTTACGGATTGGGTCTGACTTTATACGTTCGCGCGTTGCATGGCAGTCGAGAACAGCGTATTCTTGATTTGAAGTTGGATAGACTCTCAACGTATGGTATGATGCGTACGATCTCCCGTACAAAAATTCGAGAATATATTGATTATCTTGTTGGGGCGGGCTATTTGCAGATCACAGCCGGCGAATATCCGGTGCTTCGCCTGACCCCAAAATCCTCTGCTGTTTTGTTCCAAGGTGAGAAGATCAGCATGCCGATGAAAGCAAAAGCGACGCCTTCAAAAGTGGGAACCTCAAATCCGAAAGCGATTTCTGTTGGCGTTACGGACAGCCCACTCCTATCCAAACTGAAAACGCTACGCACAGCACTGGCAACGGAAGCAAACGTACCGGCATATATTATTTTTTCAAATGCCACACTGGCTGACATGGCGGAAAAAGCACCGCGTAACAGGATGGAATTTTTGCAGGTTTCGGGTGTTGGAGAAGTAAAAGCCGAACGCTACGGCACAGCATTCCTAAACTTAATCAGGCTGTAACCTGATACGGTTTTTCTACGGGAGCGCGTTTGGGCGATCGGAGACAGGATCGTAACCCAAAAGGTATGCTACCGGGCGGTTTGTCGGTTTTGAAATACAGCTGTTGTACTCTTTGACCACATTATGATAAATCGTTTGACTCAGTGCAAGCTGCTCTTTTGTCCGCTCGGAAGTTCCCTTTTCGCACAGCAATCCATAAGTGAGCATTTGCTGTGTTGCAAGATCCAGTTCTTTGTGTTTGCGTGAGAGCAGAAAGACGCTGTGCAATAACAAAACAAATGCAACAATGAGAACAGCAAGAAGCACAAGTGGGAAATATGACATTTTATATTTCTCCCTCTCTTTCAGTTCATACGACCAATGGAGCAATGATAGGCATCAAAATGCGCAAGCGATTTACGAGTCTATTGTAGCAAACAAAATGTCGTAAAGAACAGTGTTTTGCACGACAGGGGCAGTTAGGTGCATAAAAAGGAAAGATCGCCTGTTGAAGATTGTGTCGATTTCTGTTACTATTAAAATAACAGAAATTATGGGAAGAGAGAGGATGTCTTAATGCATATTGGCGTGTGCGTTCAAAATGAAGAGAGTCGTAATCTTTTGATGCGACTGTTGGAGCGTTATCAGGAGTTACGAGCTTGTCCACTTGTCATCCGCTCCTTTTCCGGTGATATCGACCTCGTCTGCAATTTGGTTGCCGGCACATATGACGCTATCTTTTTCACAGAGTCCGCCTATGGGTTGACGGAGGAAATCCAAGAAAAGGATCGACGTGTGCGTCTGGTGCGTCTGACAAAAGCCGACAATGTGACACAGGAGATGGATGATGTTTGGTACTGCCTGCCGGATCCACCCGGCAGTGCCTTTTTGTTTCCACTTCTGGATCGCTTGCGCATGGATGCAGGACAAGAGGAGGAGCATGGTCTTTTGGTGAAAAGCCGAGGCAGTATTTTGCATCTTCCGTTTTCGCATATTGAATATGTGGAGGTACAGGGACATACCGTGTTATTTCATCTGTTCAATCAGAAGGTTGAGAAAGTCTCCGGCACCTTCTCCGATTTTGAGCCACGACTTTTGAGCTGGCCGGATTTTGTAAAGGTACACCGTGCCTATATCGTAAATCTTCGCTATATGGAGCGGCTGGAACCCACTGATATTGTCACACAAAATGGTACGTTCATTCCGGTTTCCAAGCGTTTATATTCTGATCTACGCAAAGATTATCTCTGCCGTCTCTCGGATCCCGGCTCCATGCCAACGGCAAACCCAATCCCCCCTCCCGCCCCATCAACAAACAAGGCATATCGCATTCTAATCGTAGACGATGAAGCGGATGAGCTTGTCTATTGGTCAAAGGTTTTACAACAGAGAGGCTGTGAAATTACATCTGTGAACTCCGGCGCGGAAGCGATACAACTGGTCTGTGAGAGCTATGACTGTATTCTGTTGGATGTGATGCTGGGATGTGAAAGCGGTTTTGAGGTTTGCCGCAGTTTGCAGGAAAGGACGAATACACCGATTGTTTTTTTGAGTACCCGCACGGATAACGAGAGTCAACTGGAAGGGTTTGAAGTAGGTGGTATCGACTATATCGCCAAGGACACGCGAGATGAGTTATTTTGGGCAAAGATAGATGCCCGTATTCGTCTGTCCCATTCGGAAAAGAAAATGATTCGCTTCGGTCCCCTCTCCATTGATCCGGGGAATCGACGGGCGGAGCTTGAGAACTTGACACTGACGCTGACAACAACCGAGTTTGACCTTTTATGGTTGCTGGCACAACGAATTGGTACAGTCTGTAGGC
>JAVVSI010000105.1:0-4890 GCA_036654315.1 Evtepia sp.
CAGCGATTGCCGCCGTCCCGGAAACAACATATTCCGCTTTCATTCGCATATCTGATAAGACCTGTTGTGTATGCTGACAGATGATAATATCATCATCTACGATCAATGCGTTCAGATTTTCAATGTGAAGATTGACGAGTGATTTTTTCACTTGTTTGCTGGATTCCGAAATGCCCAGCTTGAGTTCCACCACAAATTCACTGCCCACACCCTCAATACTGTTGACACTGATCTTTCCATTCATCAAATCCACTAAGTTTTTGCAGATGGCAAGCCCCAGACCCGTACCACTGTAGGGTGTTGTGGAACCCGTGTATGCCTGTTCAAATGGCTCGAAAAGTTGTGGCATGAAATCATCACGAATGCCAATACCCGTGTCATTGATCGTGAATCGCATGAGAACTTCATCTCGACTGATTTTTTCCTGATGAACAATAAATTGTACTTTACCACCCGGATTTGTGAATTTAATGGCATTGGAAATAATATTGATCAAAACCTGCTGTAGTTTCATTGCATCGCCGATATAATAATCTTCCGTGAAACTTGTGAGGATTGCGTCATATTCCACGCCTTTGTCTCTTGCCTGCGCGTGACAAATACCATTCACTCCATTGATAAACTCTTCAAACGGTATCTTTTCATGGCGAATGAGGACTTTGCCACTCTCAATTCTGGACATATCCAAAATGTCGTTGATGAGAGACAGCAAGAATCGTGCGGATATTCCGACTTTTGACAGATACTCGGAAACCTGTGCCGGATCATTCACACAACCGGCGGCCAAAGTAGACATACCAATAATTGTGTTCATAGGTGTTCTGATTTCGTGGCTCATACGGGAGAGAAATTCCGATTTTGCGGTATTTGCCTGTTGTGCTGCGAGGAGGGCATCTTTCAATGCTTCGTTTTTCCTCTGTTCCACATTGTAAATGTTCGTCACGTCGATACGCGTCAAAATGATTTGTTTACACGCTTTATCAAGGTAAGAAAACTGTAATTTTTTACGGCTGATACGCCCATCTATCTCTTGCACACGGCAATAAGTCGTATAGACCGGGCGTTGTTCCAATTGCGCAAATACATTCTCATAGGACATATCATGGATATTCTGTTCAATATCTTCCGGCAGCAAAAACTTCTGTGCATAGTCACGCATCTCCTGCTCGTAGCTGACAGCATGAAAGGATGGGAGTGGTGTTTCACCGCCCGCTTGGGCAAACAGTGTATAGGCGTCGTTGTCGCTGTCCAAGAGTGCCAAATAGTCGTAGTCCATGGCTACGACGGCATCCATCAAAACCCGCGCCGTCTTTTCCCGATCAATATCTGTAGCATAAATATAGGCTTCTACATCGCCGCTTTTTGGATTTAGGAACATATCGAGTTCAATTTTAATCCAAACGCTTTTGCCTGTACCAAAATTCACATGAGATTCCTGTGTGTGACTTGTTTTCCCCTCGCGATAACTCCGGAGCAGGTATTCCCGATTAAATATTGTTTTGTATTGCTCCAACTCATTCGCATCCGTATGTATCGCGTACTCGAGTGCGAAAAAACCGTCAACGCTTCCATCACCCTGAAAGCTCAAAATCGTCGCAATGTAACTTTGACCGTCCTCACAAGTATTTTGTGTTAAATTCATTTTGAAAGAGCCGATGACATCCTGATTTCGCACGTTTCTCCACTTGATTTCTTCCTTGTATCGCTCTTCCAATCGAACCCGTTCGGTAATATCAACGGCAGTGGCAACTGCTTTCAGTGGTTTTCCCGCCTCACTGAAGATGGTTGTATATGAAATTTCATACCACCACCATACGTTGGGATCTTCATTCCACCAGCGACCTACACTACGTGCCGTTTTTGCACCGGCAAACAGTGCGTCGAACATTTCCAAAAATGCGGGGACATCATCGGGGTGTAGGGAGCTGTCCGCTCCGACAAGGACATCCGGCACATTATGGATGACAGTGACACCATCAAACGCTTTGATATGCGTGGCGTTGTTCAGATCGTAAATTGTCTTGCTGGCAAAGTCAAACATCCAAAGCGTAATCCCGCACTGCTTTGCTGCCTGGATATAAACCGATTCCAATTGTTGTATTTCCTCCATTTTATGAGCATTATTCCTGTCCATAATTGTTAGGTTCCTCCCGACATAGATCCATGTTTTCAATTTGTGTGACATCCACCGCAACTTCCAAGTGGATACGCATTCCATTGCGTCTCATCATTTTTCCGCGTAACAAGTAAATCTGTGGTGTATTCGGCAAACGAAACAGTCGCGTATGAACGGTATCCTCCGATAGTTTCGACAGGGAACAAAATGAGCAGGGTTCCGTTCTGTTCATTAAAACTTCATAGCACTTTTTCCCCTTGCACGCTTCTCGCGTAATACCCGCAAATTTACAAACATTGTCGTTTGCATAGATCATTTCATAGCTTTCCGCGTCACAAGCATAAATACTGTCGTTGATGGCATCGAGAACGGCATCTGCATCATTGATCCATTTTGCAACGGAGATATCCACTGCGTCCTCACCATAACGTGAAACCATATTTCTACCCCGACATTTTGCATTGTACAGTGCTTTATCCGCATTTTGATAAAGCATCTCGAAGGAATTCACCTGCGCGGAGGAGACAGAAATGCCCACGGAACAGGTAATCTCTGCATTTTTTCCATCAAACTTAATATCAGACATACTTTCGCAAAGCTGTCGCGCCTTTTTTTCAATAAACGCCACATTGGGGACGTTTCCAACAAATACGGCAAACTCATCCCCGCCCATACGCGCAATCATATCCTCTTTTCTGAAAAACGAGCGCAGCTTATCCGCAACTGCACAGATTACCTTATCACCATAATCATGTCCACAGGAATCATTGATTTTTTTGAAATTATCTATGTCCAGCATCATCATAGTAAAGATACCGCCCGAATGTAAAAGACGCTGTGTGATCATCTCTTCTGCACTTGCACGATTGATCAGTCCGGTCATGCGATCGGTTTTTGCCTGCTCGGACATCGTGTTATATTCCCTGACCATCTTTTTGAAGCGGTAATTCGATTCCAGTACGTTCTGCACTCGTCTCGTGACCACTTCCGGAATAAACGGCTTAACAATATAATCATTTGCACCCAAAGAAAAGGTACTGATTTGCTGTTCGGGACTGTCATCCGCAGTGATCATAATGACAGGAACGCCATCCAGTTCAGGTAAGGTGTTCTTATATTGCAAAAATTTCTTTCCGTCCATGACCGGCATACTGATATCCAGTAAAATCAGATCAATCCGGTTTTGTTTTTCTTTCAATATCTCCAGTGCTTCTACTCCATTTTCCGCTTCCAAAAAAATAAACTCATCTTGCAATATTTTTTTCAAAACAATACGATTGATGGCTGCATCATCCACAATCAGAACCGTATGCACATCATGATTTCCGGTCAAGTAAGAAGCCCTGTATTTTTGAAGTTCGGAATCCAATTCTTTTCGTATTGTAATATCCGTGAGTTCACCGATTAAAATGTGTTTGTTGCCCACCATAGATGCATAATGCAGTCTGGTATGAATCCATGTGGGACTGCCATCCACACGGCGTCGCATATAGTCGCATTCTGTACTGCCCTGCGTCACGGTGCAAATACGAAAGGCATTGAGCAAAGGCGTACGATAGGCTTCTTCCACCAAACTGAGAATGTCCGGTGCTTTTGATAACATATCCGCATGACCCAGCAAGGCATAATAGGCTTCGTTGACCCGAATCATTTCAATCCGATCGTCTACAAATTCATAAATCACGACTGCTTGCAGCGTATTGCCAAATAAGAGCTTGATATCCGGATTAAGGGAAAACAAATCATCATAGCGATAAGCTTCGTATTTCTTATTATTTATCATGTGTACATGGGGCAATGTTTTGATACACAGTTGCTCATAGTCCGACACCGGCATAGGACGCGCAAAATAAAATCCCTGTACATAATCACAGCCAACACTGCGCAAGAAATCAACCTGTTCACTTGTTTCGGCACCCTCGGCAATGACAGGGATATTCAGCCATTTTGCCATGCGAATCACGGAAGCAATGATGTTTTCGCCCCGACCCGGAATTTCCGTCTCGGATAAAAACTGCATATCAATTTTCAAGATATCAATCATGATATCTTTCAACAAGCTGAGAGAGGAATAGCCGTTCCCAAAATCATCCATCATCATTGTGAATCCATGACTACGCAAGCGATTCATTACTTTTTTCATGGCAATGGGGTTATCCGTATAGGCACTTTCGGTCAACTCCAGATTTAAGAGCGAGGGTTCAATGCCATAGCGATTGACAAGTTCTATCATCGTTTCTACCAGATTTGGGTTGTAGATGTTGACACGAGACACATTGACCGAAATGGGTTGTGGTGTGATGCCCTGTGAAATCCAAGCGTGTAGGTATTGACAAACCTGTTCCCAGACATAATAATCGAGTTTTGTAATGAAGCCATTCCGCTCGAATATGGGAATAAAGTCACCGGGGGACATCATGCCTTTTTGAGGGTGCCGCCACCGAACCAATGCTTCTGCTCCACAAGGCAAATTTGTATGAATATTGTATTGAGGCTGTAGGTAGACTTCGAACTGGCCGCTTTTTAAAGCAAAATTCATATCATTGGTTATCTCTTGTTCCTCTGTCAGGGCGATACTCATGCTCTCATTGTAATAGGCATAGTAGTCCACATAATTTCCTTTGCAGGTTTTTGCCGCGAGTGTCGCTCTGTTATACATTTCATCCACGGGAATAGAAGTGTCGTCTATGATATACATTCCAATAGAGGGTACGATGTCATAATTGGGATTGTACTTTGCAAGCGTGTTTTTGGATTCCCGAACCAAATGTTCC
>JAVVSI010000106.1:0-4880 GCA_036654315.1 Evtepia sp.
GCGATTTCTTTCGGTGTGACCGGTAGATTTTTATTGTCCTCCCGCGTCGGCCATGCACCGGTCACTGCAACCGTAATGATTCGTTTGTCTTTTAACTTTGTCATCTATCAGTTCTCCCAATGCCATTCACCACATTACAAGGAGTCCCCGCCATGAATGCGCGCAGATTTTCAACCGCAATGTCCATAAGACGCGTCCGTGCTTCCATTGTCGCCCATGCAATATGGGGCGTGATCAAGGTATTCGGTGCATGCAACAGCGGATTGTCCGCGTGCATCGGCTCACTGCTCACAACATCAGCCGCATAATATGCCATTTTTTCAGACGCTAACGCATCGGCCACATCCTGCTCCACTACGCAGCCACCTCTTGCTGTATTGATTAAAATCACACCGTCTTTCATCATCGCAATCGTGTTGCGATTGATGAGTCCCACGCTCTCGGGATTCTGTGGACAATGCAGGGTAATGAAATCCGCGTTTTGCAAAACGGTATCTCGATCCGTAATGTGAATCTCCTCTGTCTCAAGCTCCGGATGCGCTGTACGGCTGGATGCCAACACCTTCATACCAAGACTGACCGCGATCTTTGCAACACGTTTTCCGATCGTACCATAACCGATAATACCCAGCGTCTTTCCCTCTAACTCAATTAAAGGAATATCCCAAAAACAGAAATCGGGGCAAGTGATCCAACGTCCCTGTTTTACAGCTTCGCTGTGATGACTGACGTGTGATGCAATTTCAAGCAAAAATGCAAATACCATCTGTGCTACAGAGGCACTGCTATACGCCGGAATATTGCAAACAGGGATCTTTCTTTCACGCGCGGCGTCTACATCTACTACATTATACCCGGTTGCCGTCACGCAGATAAATTTTAGTTTCGTTGCTGCCTGGATGATTTCTGCGGTGATCGGCACTTTATTGATAAAAATTGCCTCCGCATCTTGGATACGCGCGATGATATCTTTCCCCGCTGTGCGATCATAAACTGTGAGATGACCCAATGCGCCAAGTGCGTCCCAACTCAAATCTCCCGGGTTTTCGGCATAGCCGTCCAATACTACAATATTCAACTTTCATCTTTCCTTTCCTGTGTCACCGGCTTTTTTACCTTTTCCGGTAAAATCGGATCTTGCAACAATAAAATCTTTTCCGATAAAAGCTTTGAAAGTCCCGACAGTACCGCTACCGTCGACACCATATTTTCCACAACGTACTCCGTCGAATCCATCGGATCGAACACTTTGGAGGCCGTCAGATTCACCTGTTCAATAAAAAACATGGATGCGGATTTATGACGCGATACATAATCATTATATACTAATTTGACCTCCGCCTCCGAAAGCCCCATCGGAATCATGCGCTGTACATAGGCGATACTCATACTCTGTTTGAGCGTGCAAATCATAACCAAGTATGCAAGATGCATCTTCCCATATTTCTTTTTATTGGGTGGAGGCATGATTTTCGTTCGTACATAATTGTTAATTGCACTGGCAGTGACTGCCTTTTCCCCCTCTTCTTCAAAAGAAAGGAACTCTAAATATTGCGTCAACAGAACAATCACTTGATCCATATACAATTCAATACTCGGCAGTTCTTCCCAGGTTGGCAATGCAAAACTATTTAATTGTGTCTCCCACTTGCGAAGCTTCTCCGCGACAAATTCCTTGTGATACAACAAAGAACACTTCCTTTTTCATTTCTATCGTCTTTGATGATAGCATAGTTCTGTCCGTTTTTCAAGAGTGATCTGATTTTCGACACCATATAACTGTTTATTTTTTTCATTGACATGATTTAAGAAGTGTGCTATGCTGATATCGAAAACAAGATAGAAATGAGGTCGTGAGTTTGGAACAATCCGCTTATATCAATCAACCCGCCCACAGGCAACAAGGCTTCGGTGAAGAAATTTCAAATGCAATTTCGCACGGCGTCGGTGCAATTTTGGCAATCGTCGCTACAATTCTTATGCTCCTACGCGCTGTCCAATCCGGATCCGGACTCGCAATCATCAGCGCAGCACTTTATGGCGGCAGTATGATCCTTCTGTATCTCTCATCCTGTATGTATCATTCTATTACAGCACCAAAAGGCAAACAAATATTCCAAATTTTTGATCACTGCTCCATCTTTCTTTTGATTTTAGGCACATATATCCCGATCTCCCTCCTCATCCTCGGTGGCGGGCTTGGCTGGACACTTTTTGGCATCAACGCAGGCTGTGCCCTTGTTGGTATCATCCTCAATGCCGTTGATCTCGCCCGCTTTAAAAAGCTTTCCATGATCCTCTACGCCGCCATGGGATGGATGGTTGTCCTTACCATCAAACCGGTTCTGGAAGCCATTCCAATGCAAGGCGTTTTGCTCCTCCTCCTCGGCGGCCTTGCCTATACCATCGGAATCTTCTTTTATAAAAAAAGAGAAGTTCGTTATATGCACTTTATTTGGCACCTATTTGTGTTAGCCGGAAGCACACTTCATTTCTTTATGATTTATCTGTACTGCTTCCATATGTAAGGAGATATTAAGATGAGAAATTTCGTTATTATGACCGACTCTTCCTGTGATTTACCATCCGAAATGGCAGCTGATTTAGAATTGTCTGTCGTTTCTCTCTCTGTTCTGATTCAGGGAAAGTCGTATGTCAATTACTTGGACAACAGAGAACTCCCCTCAAAAACTTTTTATGATCTCCTGCGTCACGGCGAAAAAGGAAGTACTTCTGCCGTGAATGTCGAGCAGTTCAGCCGTGAAATGGAACGCATCCTTCAAACCGGTCAAGATATCCTTTACCTTGGTTTTTCTACCGGACTCAGCGGAACCTATTCCGCCGGAACAGTCGCTGCAGAAGAGATGCGTACAAAATACCCGGAAGCACAAATCTTAACCGTCGATACACTCTGCGCCTCGCTCGGTGAAGGTATGATTGTTTCTTTGGCTGTACAGGAAAAACGAAGCGGAAAATCCATTTTGGAAGTACGCGACTTCGTCGAAGCAAATAAATTACACCTCTGTCACTGGGTCGCCGTGGATGACCTCCAGCATCTCAAACGCGGCGGACGTATCTCCGCTGCGGCAGCTTTCTTCGGCAGTGCCCTCAATGTCAAACCTATCATCCATGTCGACAACGAGGGAAAACTAATCCCGGTTGAAAAAATTAAGGGACGCAAAAATTCCATCAAACGATTGGTGCAACACCTCACCGACACAGGGATCAATCTCTCCGAACAAACGCTCTTCCTCTGTCATGGCGACTGCCCTGAGGAGGCAAATATGCTCGCTGACATCATCCGCAGTGAAACTTTGGTACGAGATATTGTCATTGGTCCTATCGGCCCTGTCATCGGCGCACATGCAGGTCCCGGTACCTTGGCACTCTTTTTCCTTGGTACGGAGAGATGAGGTAACAGATGAAAATTATGGCCATTGACTATGGTGATGCCCGCACCGGCATTGCAATCTCAGACTCTATGGGTTTTATGACCGGGCATACCCTAGTCATTCAGACACGCAAAACGGATCTTATATCGGAAATCACAGCACTTTGCAAAGAACATCAAATCTCAGAAGTGGTACTCGGCTATCCGAAAAATATGAACGGCTCAATCGGACCGCGTGCCGAAAAAAGTTCTGAACTCGCTGAAGAATTGAGACTGACCACCGAATTGCCCGTTATTTTATGGGATGAACGCCGCACAACGGTTGATGCCCACCGTATTTTAAGTGAAACCGGAAATCATGGGAAAAAACGAAAAGACAAAATTGATGCTGTTGCGGCCTCCTTGATCTTGGAGGGCTATCTCACATTAAAGAAAATGCAAGCCTGACGAAAGGAGCGTATCATGATTCAGAAAGAAATTCAATACCATATTAACTGTGCCCCCGGTGATGTAGGTCGTTATTGTATTTTGCCGGGTGATCCCGGGCGTTGTGAGGCGATTGCCCAATACTTGAATCATCCGGTTCACATAACGCAAAATCGAGAATTTAACACCTACACCGGAACACTCTGTGGAGAAAAAGTCAGCGTGGTATCCACCGGAATCGGTGCCCCCTCCGCTGTCATCGCTTTGGAAGAACTTTCCGCCCTTGGGGCAGACACCTTTATTCGTGTCGGTACCTGTGGCGGAATAAAATTGGATGTCAAAAGTGACGATGTTGTCATTGCAACCGGTGCGATTCGCCATGAGGGAACCAGCCGCGAATACGCCCCCATTGAATTCCCCGCTGTCCCCAACTATGAAATTTTAAGCGCACTCGTAGACGCCGCACAAAGCTTGAAAAAATCTTGGCACGCCGGTGTCGTGCAATGTAAAGATTCTTTTTATGGCCAGCACAGCCCGGATCGTATGCCCGTTTCCTACGAACTGCAACATAAATGGGATGCTTGGAAACGTCTCGGCGTACTCGCAAGTGAAATGGAGTCTGCGGCCCTCTTCACCGCTGCCTCAGCTTTGGGGGTTCGTTGTGGTTCCGCGTTTCATGTGATTTGGAATCAAGAGCGCGAAAAAGCCGGACTGGATCAATTGGAATCCCACGATGTCACTGCCGCAATTGAAGTCGGTGTTGCCGCGTTGAAACTCCTCATTGCACAAGATCAAACACGCTGCCATCCCAGCCAAGCAAGTAAAAAGTAGTGCAAATTTTTTCGAATATAGAGACGGAGCCGGTTGCATAGAACCTGCTCCGTCTTTTTTGCCCCTATGATGATCGTCTACATCAAAACTTTTTTGCGCTTGATTGCGAAATCAATCTTTTTGTGCTATGCTAAGAATATCACAAACAATGGATTGAAAGGAGCGATTCAGATGAATTATGCAGAATTTCTGGACATAACCGGTCTCAAAGGAAAAGTCGTGTCCATCACAC
>JAVVSI010000107.1:0-4871 GCA_036654315.1 Evtepia sp.
CCCACTGCAATCAAATACAGATTCAATGGCAGAGGCATCAATCCAAACGCCACATGTACAGGCGTAAAGATCACAATCGACGACGAGACAACTGCAAACAACATCGCCCAGTTCAGCTTATGGTTACTAAAAGGTCCAATGGCAAACAGGGAATGATGCGAACGCATATTATAGGCATGCACAACCTGTGATAAGGACAATACCATAAATGCCATCGTCTGTCCGCCCTCTAGCATCCCGGTCTGATTGAGTCCAATTAAAAAACCAGAAAGCGTCAAAATTGCAAACATGACACCCTGCAATACAATACGAATCCCTAAACCATGCGCAAAAATGCCCTCATTCTTGCTCTTTGGCTTTTGATCCATGATATCATCCTCAATCGCTTCCATACCCAGCGCAATCGCCGGAAGAGAATCCGTCACGAGGTTGATCCACAACAGCTACATCGAAACAAGCGGCGTTTTATGCCAGAGAAGCATGGCAAAAAATACGGTAAGAACTTCACCGATATTCGTACCAAGCAGGAAACCAACTACTTTTTTGATGTTGGCATAAATCCCGCGCCCCTCTTTCACCGCATCGACAATGGTTGCAAAGTTATCATCCGTCAGCGTCATATCCGCTGCGCCTTTTGCAACATCGGTCCCTGTGATACCCATTGCACAACCGATATCTGCCGCTTTCAAGGCCGGCGCATCATTGACACCATCACCGGTCATAGAAACAATTTGATCTTTTTTCTGCCATGCCTTTACAATTCGGATTTTATTCTCCGGTGAAACACGGGCATAGACGGAGATCTTATCAATCTTTTCATCCAGATCTTCATCGCTCAGTGCGTCCAGTTCCGCACCCGTCAATGCAAGATCACCCGGCTCCATCATACCCAAGTCTTTTGCAATGGCAGATGCAGTCACAACATGGTCACCGGTAATCATAACCGGCTTAATCCCCGCACGACGGCACAAGGCCACCGCTTCTTTTGCCTCCGGACGCGGCGGATCAATCATACCCACAAGCCCCAAAAAGTGTAGGTCACACTCAAGCGTCTCTGTGCTGAGCTCTGCGGGAATCTCAGGAATGATTTTACAGGCAATCGCCAATACGCGCAAAGACTTTGCACTCATCTCTTCCGTCATCTGCTTCGCAAGCTCCAGATTGCCTGCCACACAGCGTTGCGCCATGACATCAAACGCACCCTTTGTAATTACAACCAAGGTTCCGTTTATTTCATTGATTGTACTCATGAGCTTTCGATCCGAGTCAAACGGCAACTCTCCTACACGTGGATAATTTCGATTGATTTCCTCTTTCGGCATCCCATTTTTATGCGCAGCCAAAACAATGGCTGTTTCTGTCGGATCACCGATATGGGTTTCTTTCCCATCTTCAAAAATCACGGTACCATCACAACAAAGAGAACCAAAACGCAGCAACTCTCTCACTGTTTCTGAAATCTCACCGCTTAAATCCACACGCTTCTCTTGGCCTTCTACAAAAGCTTCTACAAGCGTCATACGGTTTTGTGTCAGCGTACCGGTCTTATCAGAACAGATAACCGATGCGCTTCCCAGCGTTTCCACTGCGGGCAATCGGCGAATAATTGCGTTCTTTTTGACCATACGCTGGACACCGATTGCAAGCACAATGGTTACAATAGCAGGAAGTCCTTCCGGAATTGCAGACACGGCCAGCGAAACTGCTGTCATGAAAATCTCCATCAAGGGAAGCTGATTGAACACACCGATGACAAAGATAATCGCACACGCACCCAATGCAAGAAACCCAAGATGTTTCCCCAACTGTGCCAGTTTCATCTGAAGTGGGGTTTGTACTTCTGCCTCACTGTCCAACAGATTCGCGATTTTTCCCATTTCCGTATCCATACCGGTTGTGGTGACAACCGCAATTGCGGTGCCATATGTGATGCTGCATCCGGTAAAGACCATATTGGTACGGTCACCGATGGAGGCCTTCTCAGGTACCTCTGCTTCGGCGTACTTGTCACTTGGAACCGACTCGCCGGTTAAGGCCGATTCCTCGCTCTTCAAGCTGACAGAACGTAACAGCCGCGCATCTGCCGGTATGAAATCGCCGGCCTCCAGCTTAATGATATCGCCGGGAATCAGTAATGTTGCATCAATGATCTGCTCCGCACCGTCTCGAATCACGCGCGCATGCGGTGCTGTCAGATCTTTCAGTGCATCCAAAGCCTTTTCTGCCTTGCTTTCCTGCATGACACCCATGACTGCATTTAAAATGACGATCAACAAGATCAGCGCAGGCTCAAAAAATTCGCTCGGTTCGCCATTGATACACGCCATAACAAACGAGATGATTGCTGCTATAATTAAAATAATAATCATAGCATCCTTGAATTGCTCAAAAAACCGCTGAGTCATTGTCTTTTTCTTTTTTTCTCTCAGCTTGTTCTCCCCTTGTGTTTGCAGCCGCTCTTTTGCAGCTGTCGCACTCAAGCCGGTTTCCGCATTGGTCTCCAACGCCTTGAGCACTGCTTCTCGTGTCTCTTGATGATACAACAACGCATTTGCCTCCATATTTTTCCCGGGATCGCCACGACGCGTAAATCCCTGATGTGAAGAACGGACAGCACTTCATGTCCTGCCCGTTCGTTCCAACATTTACTGCTTTTCCTGCCGCTCGCAGGACAGTATGACACCGCGTTCCAATTCAAAATTCGCAGTCTTTACGATATGTGTCTTTCCAAGTCTGACTTCCTGTGTCCCAACTTCATTTTTCACATTATCCGGAATCGTTGCTTTCATCGTAAACAGAAGATCATAACGCTTCTGTTCTGTCTTGTTGAGTACCGCTCTGCCATCCACATCAGTTGTCATACGGTACATCTCGTCTGCCGATGGCGTAGCCGTCACAGACACAACGTATGCGTCCAACAGATCGCCCGCAGCCATCATTTGTGCAGGAAAGTCCTGTTTGGCAATCGCCTCATATACTTCTTGCTTCACATCCGCGACCTGCACGGTATAGGTCAATTCAGTCGATCCGCCGACCTCAGTGTTGGAACCTGTCAGCTTGACCACCAAAACCACCGCGACTGCCACGATTGCGAGTGCAACAATTAAGTCAATGACATTCAGTTTCCCAAAGATTTTGCCCTTCTCATCAATTAATTTCATATTCAACCTCCGTTACTTGACCATAGGGTTTGATTATTGTATAATATTTTAGTTGTTTACACAAGTCTTTTTTTGGAGGTGCGCGCATGAAAGTCATACATTTGATCAGCGGCGGAGATACCGGAGGCGCAAAAACCCATGTTCATTCCCTTCTGGCGAACCTTTCCGCAACCCTTGAAATCACAATGGTCTGCTTTACGAGCGGCCCTTTTGTCGAAGAAGCGCGTGCGCTTGGCATTCGCACGGAAGTCATTCCCGGTAAAAATCTCTTCCGCACATTACGCCGTTTGGAAGAAATGATCCGTTCAGAAAACTTTTCAATCATCCACTCCCACGGCGCACGCGGCAACATGATTGCCGCCATGCTCTCACACCGCACAGGTTTACCCACAGTCTCCACCGTCCACAGCGATTACCGTCTCGACTATCTCGGGCGTCCCTTCTCCCGTATCACCTATGGCGCAATTAACACCATTGCCCTGCGCCTGATGGACTATCGAATCGGCGTTTCGGATGCCATGGTGGATCTGCTCATTACACGCGGCTTTCGACCGGATCGACTCTTTGCCATCTATAACGGACTTGATTTTTAACCACGTCCGTCCGGAGTAAAACGGGCGGATTTTTTTCGTGCTGTCGGTTTGAACGCCGATGAAAATTCAGTCGTTGTCGGAATCGCCGCACGTCTGAATCCTGTCAAAGATATTTCCACGCTCATCCGCGCCTTTGCCATTGCACACAAAGAGGTTCCAAATTTACGCCTCTTGATTGCGGGCGATGGGGAAGAAGAAGATCTCCTCAAAAAACTGGCGGCAGATCTTGCCGTCTCCGATACCGTCTGTCTTGCCGGTTGGATATCGGACACAGACGCTTTTTATCATGCCATTGATATCAATACTTTAACGTCGATTTCGGAAACCTTCCCTTACGCACTGACAGAGGGCGCACGCGCGGCACTCCCCACGATCAGCAGTCGGGTCGGAGGGGTTCCCTATCTCATTGACCACGGTGCCAATGGATTCCTGTTCCCTGTGGGAAACGCAAACGCACTCGCCGAACATCTGATCACCTTAGCTCGTGACCCGCAACTGCGTCAATCCATGGGGCAACAACTCTACGACAAAGCAAAAAAACAATTTTCACTGGAAGCCACTATCTCCCGACAAATTGAAATCTATGACACAATTCTTCATCACAAAAAACAGGATCAGGTTCTTATTTGCGGCGCATACGGAAAAGGAAATGCGGGAGATGATGCGATTCTGCTCGCCATTCTGGCAGAATTGCGCGCACTGAATCCGGATCTCTTATTCCGCGTCCTCTCACGCAATCCCCACGAAACACGACTCTCCTACCGCGTCAACGCAACCTACACATTTAATATCCCAAAGATACTCTACCAAATGAGAAAATCTAAGCTCTATATCAATGGTGGTGGTTCCCTCATGCAGGATATTACAAGTTGGCGTTCTCTGTGGTTTTATCTGTTCAGTCTCTTTGCTGCCAAGCATTCCGGCTGCTCTGTCCTCATGTATGGCTGTGGCATCGGTCCCATTACCTCCCCATCGAACCGCTCCCTGACCGCTCGCACCATTCAACACAATGTAGATGCTGTCACACTGCGTGATCCGCTTTCCATGCAGGACTTAAAAGACATGGGCGTGACACAACCCCAAATCGCGCTTTCAGCCGATCCGACTGTGATTCTTC
>JAVVSI010000108.1:0-4809 GCA_036654315.1 Evtepia sp.
GCCAATCAATTCCAACAGCTTCTTTTGTGACGTTTCTACATCTGCCTGTTGATCTTTCAGATATGTGTATCGCTCATTGACCTGTGAAAACGCTTCGATGGCTCCCAAATTCACTTGTCCGATTTTACGCAGTTGTTCTCTGAGCGCGGCAACGCGTCGATCTGTTTCCGCTGTCACTTCAACTTCGATCAAACGCGCCCCCTCATGTGTCACCTCATAGGTTTCCCACATCTTATTTAGAAGTTGCTCTTCTTCCAAACGCGCGGCGAGTGCTTTGTGTTCCAAATCCGCTGTGCTTCGCTGGAGGGTCAAAAGTGTTTCATTTTGAGCGCGGCTGTCGCGATCTGCCTGATTACGCGCGGCTTCCAAGTCGAGCTTTTTCTGACTCTGTCCCACGAGTTTTTGATTCATTGCATCTTGCTCTCGTTTCAAGGCCTCCAAGTGAAGATTTGCCTGTGCTTCTTCTCGTTCCAGCGCAGTATTCTGAATGTCAAGTTGTCGGATTCTGCCCTCCTGTTTGGCACAATCCGCCGACAAGGTCTCCATGGTTTTACGCTGTTCTTCCAGTGCCTGCTCGGACAGACGCTTTTCGGTTGCAAGCTCTGCCTGTCTCACGCGCACTTCTCGTATTTTTTCTTCTTCGTTTTCTTCCGCCAATGTCCATGTACGCATTTGCGATAAAAGCGCGGCGTGTTGAGTTGTCAAGCATTCAATCCGTTCTTTATGGCCTACTTGCTCCGATTTCAAACCCTTGACCTGTCGTTCCAACTCACTGTGGCGTGTATCCAATTTGACCGCTTCATTTTCTTCCTGCTGTCGCTGTTCTTCCGCATTTTTTTGGTGCGTCAACAGACTATCCAGCTGCCCGTCTAACATCAAAATGCGATCTTCAAGCTTACGCTTCTCTTCCTGTATTTGCTCGATCCGTCGAATTGCCTCCGCCGTCCGCTGACGTGATGTCTGTAACTTCTCGTCGGCGTCAAGCCTTGCCGTATTTCGGGCAGGTTGTAATGCGGTGAGATGTGCAAGCTCTTTGGCTCTCGAAAAAATACCCACGCTTCGATTAACGGAACCACCGGTCAACGATCCACCCTGATTCACTACCTGACCATCCAAGGTGACGATCCGAAAGCGGTATTGAAACCGGCGTGCCAACTGTGTTGCGCTGTCGAGATCACGCGCAATGACCACTCTGCCCAATAGATTTTGAACGATAGGCGTATAGCGCACATCAAACTCTATGAGGTCACAGGCAAGCCCCACAAAACCCTCTATTTGATCCAATCCGGTTTCCCGCAAGGTATTCGGTCGGATGGTCGCGAGCGGCAAACAAGTCGCACGCCCTGCATCGCGTCGTTTCAAAAATTGCAATACCGCTTTACTGTTTTGCTCGGTTTCCGTTACAATATACTGCATTGCCCCACCTAAGGCAATTTCCAATGCCACAGTGTATGGCTCCGGAACCCGAACCAAAGCGGCAACAGGGCCATGAATCCCCGGTATAGTCTTTTCCTGCATGACAGTTTTTACCGCTTTGGAATAACCATCATAGAATTTTTCCATTTCGCTCAACATTTGAATGCGTGCGGTATCGGCGTGTTCTTCCATCCGCCGCTTTACCGACTGACTCTCTTGTTCTTTTTCATCTCGCCTATACAGCTCAAGTTCTCGCCTGACCTGTCTCAATCGCGCTTCCAATTCGTCTTTTCCCAAAAGGAGACTATCCCGCTCACTTTGCATGGCCGTGTGGCGTTCTTTGCGGCGATTGTCCTCGCTACTAAGTACTTTTAATGATTGCGTCAATCTGCTTTGTTTTTCCAAAATCTCTTGTATCGTGGCAGTGCGCGCAGACATCTCGGCGCGTACATCTTGCTCGGCGCGTGTCTCCCGTTCGCTCTCTTTCTCACACGCCGTCATAGCAACACGCACTGTTTCACTTTTCTGCTTGATCTCGTTCAATGCGCGCAAAAACTGTTTCACTTCCGGCAGTTCAATCTGTAAGGTTTCCAGCTTCTTTTGCTTTTGTTCCAGCTGTTCTTTTGCCTCTTTTGCACGGATTTCCTGCAATTCAAGTTCGCTACGCAACTGCACTGCATTTTCTTCGTTGTTCATTTTCCGCTCATGCAAGGCCGAAAGGTTTTGTTCGCAATTCCCTTTTTCGATTTCCAACTGTGACGCTTCTGCACGGATCTCTTCTGTCTCCGCTTCTTTTCCGCGTAAACGGTGTGTTAAATTTTCAAGCGTTTCATACAGCCGCTCCACTTCGTTTTTCGTTTCGTCCAATTGCTGTGCTACCTGATCTCGTCTTTCTTCCAGATCTTGTTTCTGTTCCCGCACCTTTTGCAACTGCTTCATCCAAATGGAAATCTCAAGCGTACGCAGTTCTTCGCGGCAGATCAAATAAGTATGTGCCTCTTCCGATTGTTTTTTAAGTGGCGCAACCTGACGCTCCAATTCGTCCAGTTTATCTCGAATACGCAACAAGTTATCTTCTGTATGCGACAATTTACGCTCGGCTTCTTCTTTCCGATGGCGATAGCGCGAGATACCCGCTGCTTCTTCAAATATTTCTCGTCTCTGTGTGCTTTTCACAGATAGAATCTCGTCGATTTTTCCCTGTCCGATATGAGCATAGCCCTCTTGTCCCAGTCCGGTATCCATAAACAGTTCCGTGACATCGCGTAGACGGACAGGACGGCGATTGATTTCGTATTCGCTATCACCGGAGCGATGATAGCGACGCGTCACCACCAGCTCGCTTTCGTCCACGGGGAAACGACCATCTTCGTTACTCATTGTAATGGAAACTTGAGCGAAGCCCTGTTTTCGTCTCGCCTCTGTTCCCGTAAAAATGACATCTTCCATTTTCCCGCCACGCAGTGCGCGGGAGGATTGCTCGCCCATGACCCAACGGAGTGCATCCGCAATATTGGATTTTCCACTTCCGTTCGGTCCCACGATAGCGGTTATATTGTCGTGAAAGGTAAGGGTGATAGGATCGGGGAAGGATTTGAACCCCAAAATATCCAGAGCCTTTAGATACAAACGGTCACCCTTCTTTCTGCGCATGATAATAGTGCATTATATCAATTTTCCCTATCCTTTGCAACGAACAAAAGAAAAAAATCGCTCAAAAGAGCGATTTTTTGCAATTCATTGGATTATTCTGTCTCAGCTTCGGCGGATTCGCGGCTTGCCAGACGAATTCCGGCGAGTGTTAGGCCGAATACAAACCAAAAAATCAACATGACGCGCGGATAATGCCAGATGAAATCGGCAAGTCCACAGGTCATAATACCGGCAATGGACGAAATTCCACCAATCACCATCATACGTGTCGTCGGTGATCCCAGCTTTTTTGCAACGGTATGCGCCGCGCGTTTTAGCGTCCAAACAGCGGAACCGAGAAAAGCCAAGAGTCCGAACACTCCGGTTTCCGCCCAAATCTGCAAATATACATTGTGCGAATGAACGAAAGGCGCAACACCGTGATACAAATTCAAATTCTTCACCGTAGTACGGACAGCATCGCTACCCAAGCCTGCACCCTGCAAAGGACGTTCGGAAATAAGGCGAATCGCAGCCTGATAGAGTGGAAATCGGCTTGAAGTTGAGGTATCGGAAAAATTAAAAATGGTTAAAATACGATGAAATACCGAATCCGGTAAAATAGGAATTGCGGCGAGTGCGGCGAGCAAAAACAGAGGTAACAGTTTTCGATTCCAAAATAGGACAAAGATCACGGCCGAAACCGCAAGTCCGACAAAGGCAGCGCGTGAATATGTCATTGCCAGTGCCACAGCACCGAGTCCTGCACCAAAAAGTCCCCAAATTTTTCCCAGCCAGCCACGGCTTCCAAGCATCAGTGCGATTGCAATGGGAATCAAAAGAACCAAAACTTCACCAAAAGCATTTGGATTTTCAAACATGGAATAAATACGACCCGGCATATCCTTATTGAGTGTCAAGTCCACATAAGAGGGATTGACTTCCACGCCCTGTATTCTTTGTACGACACCATAGGCAGCCGTGACGACCAGTCCGGTGGTGGCCATACCCGCAAGTCGCATCAGCTGATCCGTATGTTTCACTGTGGCGACTAAAACCAAAACGCAGAGCATACAGGCAACATGATAAAGCAAAAAACGCCCGGAGAGTTGTGGGAATGCCGACATAGGCCACGCCAAGACAATCAGTCCCGCAAACCCGAGTAGATAGGGTCCCATCGCCGCAAAATCAAATTTTTGTCGGTCTGAGCGCATTTGTGCGGCAATGGCAAACAAGAACAAAATGGCAAATCCTGCAAAGCTATAGGCATTATTCCACATTTTATACGGAATCACTAAAATAAGCAAGATCAGCCAAGCCGCCGCAAGGGGCGTCTCCTCCACGAGTCCAAACCCAAGCCGCGCAGCAATACTATGCTCAAAGCTCGGTTCAAACCGCCGATAGAGTTTTCGTAAGAGCCTACCCGGTAGGTTGAATACGGCAGTTAAGATGCGGCATAGTACACTGTGTTTCCAGCCGCGTGAGAGTGCGCCGTCTTTGACAAAAAATGTAATTAGTACACTCCCACGACACGCAGCCGAACAGGCAGATCCGATTCCACAGAATATTTTTGCAAGTCTGCTGGTCTCGTAATAACGTAGGAGCGCGTAGAAAAATGGCAAAAAAATTCGCCCGGTTATACTATTCATAAAACAGTTCTCCCCTGTGCTTCAGACTTGACAATGAAAGTCTTTTGTCGCTACCACCTTGCAAGGTGGTAGCGGCTGTTAGACGCGTTTTCGATTCTTGACAAAATACATC
>JAVVSI010000109.1:0-4798 GCA_036654315.1 Evtepia sp.
AACCCCCTTGAGCATCACACAAGGACTGCGTGATATAATCACAGACGGCTCTTTTGCGGCGAGTTCTTCTTTCAAAACACGGTCGCACTCTTTCAAATCATTCGGATCTAAAATGCTGACTCGATTGAACCCAAGTGCATGACACAAGGCTTCTAAGTCGATCTTCCCCGCCGGTTCTCCACGCAAATTAAAGCCGGTTGTGGGATTGTGCTGGTGACCGGTCATACCCGTAATGGAGTTATCCAAAAGCAGGACAGTTGAGTTTGTGCCGTTGTATGCAATATCGGCAATGCCGGTCATCCCGGAATGTGCAAAGGTGGAATCCCCAATAACAGCAACACTATTCGATTCCCCCGCTTCGCCCATCGCCTTATTAAACCCATGCAGTCCCGAACAGGACGCACCCATGCAAACATTCAAATCCATCGCATTCAGTGGCGGCATAACCCCTAAAGTATAGCAGCCAATATCTCCATAGACCATCCTTTTTTGCTTGGCCAGCGTATAAAAAATACCACGGTGTGGACAGCCCGCACACATAACCGGTGGACGTGGTGGAATCTCATCTTCGAGTTTTAGCGTCGGTTTTTGTGTTCCGTTCATGCAGCGGGATACGATCCCCTGTGAAAATTCTCCGACGATGGGGAAAATATCTTTTCCTTTGACTGTCAAGCCCAATTGCTTACAGTGATTTTCCATGATGGGATCCAGTTCCTCAATCACGAAAAGCGTTTCCACTGAATCTGCAAACGCTTTGATCTTTTCAACCGGCAAAGGATATGCCATCCCGATTTTTAAAATGGATGCATTCGGGCAGGCTTCCCGCACATACTGATAACTCGTCGATGATGTGATAATTCCTATTTTAGAATCACGGCGTTCGATCCGATTCAGCGGCGAGGTTTCGGCGAACGCAGTCATCTCTTTGGTTCGCTCCTCCACACGGATATGGGCAAGCATGGAATTGTGTGTCATCATCACACGCTTTGTATCTTTCACATAGGGTACAATCGGTGGCACGATGCGTGCGCCAACCTCTACAATGCTCTGAGAGTGGGAGATTCGTGTACACATTTTGACAATAACCGGCGTATGAAATTGCTCCGAAAGCACAAAGGCTTCTTTGGTGAAGGCAAGTGCTTCCGCAGAATCCGACGGCTCCAGCATCGGCACTTTCGCGGCGATGGCGTAGTGGCGGGAGTCCTGTTCATTTTGTGACGAGTGCATCCCCGGATCATCGGCAACACAGAGAACAAGTCCCGCATCGACACCCTGATACGAGATTGTAAACAGGGGATCGGCGGCGACGTTCAGTCCGACGTGTTTCATACAACAGGCGGCACGTTTGCCACCAAGTGCGCTTCCGTGTGCGACTTCGAGGGCTACTTTTTCATTGGGTGCCCATTCGCAGTCTATTTCCTTGTATTTGGCGGCTTCTTCCGTGATTTCGGTGCTTGGTGTACCGGGGTAGCTGGAAATCACTGCACAGCCGGATTCGTATAAGCCACGGGCAACCGCTTTGTTGCCCAGCATCAATTCTTTCATAGGCTCTCCTTTTCACTAGGCCGCAAGCCGAGTCAATTCAATTCCTTACGACCTTGTTCGGTTTCTTTTTTCTCGCGGTCAATCAGCGCGCCAAGTGTACCGGTCCCGTAATTCAGCATACGATTCACGCGGCTGACAGTAGCGGAACTTGCACCGGTTTCGCTCAGAATAGCAGTATATACTTTCCCCTCACGCAACATACCCGCTACGTCAAAGCGTTGTTCCAATGCGCGAAGCTCCGTGACGGCACAGAGGTCGTCAAAAAACTGACAACATTCTTCTATATCTTTCAATTTCAGAATATGCTCATAGAGAGCAATACTCCGCTCTTTTTTGATATTCCTTGGCATATGCGCTCCTTTCCCTATTATCCCCGGTTCTGCATTTCAACAAGATGCTCCGCGCCGTATAACTTACGCAGACGTGGCTTTTCAATCTTACCGGTTGCATTTCGCGGAATTTCGGCAAAAAAGATCTTGGTTGGCCGTTTATAACGCGGCAGTTCCATACAGAATTCACGCACTTCTGCTTCTGTACAGGTCATACCGTCTTTGATTTCCAGAATCGCACCGGTAATCTCACCCAAACGCTGATCAGGCAGTCCAATGACAGCGGCATCTTTTATTTTATCAAAGGCTCGCAAATAGGCCTCAATCTGTACCGGATAAATATTTTCGCCACCACTGACGACAACATCTTTTTTTCGATCCACGAGAAAATAAAACCCATCGGGATCCTGCATTGCCATGTCACCGGTCAGAAGCCAACCATCTTTCAGAACCTCTTCCGTTGCCTCCGGATTCCGATAATAACAGGTCATGAGTCCCGGGCCTTTCACGCAGAGTTCACCCACTTCTCCGTAAGGAACGGGTACACCCTTTTCGTCTATGATTTTGCACTTCCAACGATAACCCGGCACGCCAATCGCACCGACTTTATGGACATTATCCATGCCGAGATGAACACAACCGGGGCCGGTTGATTCTGATAAACCATAGTTCGTATCGTAGAGGTGATTTGGAAAATACGTTTTCCATCTGCGGATCAGAGACGGCGGGACAGGCTGCGCACCAATATGCATCAGGCGCCATTGATCCAAATTGAAGTCCTCTATATGCAGATCACCGCGATCCAGAGCATCCAAAATGTCCTGCGCCCACGGAACCAAAAGCCAGACAATCGTACAAAGTTCATCGGAAACCGCTTTTAAAATGATCTCAGGCGTTGTTCCTTTGAGCAAAATAGCTTTGCTTCCGGAAATCAAACTCCCCATCCAATGGAATTTTGCACCTGTATGATACAGAGGCGGGATACACAAAAAAGTATCTTTATGTGTTGTATCGTGATGTCGCTGTTCCATCTCTGCCGCTTGGGTTAAGCTCAGATGTTTATGGAGAATCGCCTTGGGAAACCCGGTCGTACCCGATGAAAAATAGATTGCTGCATCATCGTCATTCGTAATTAAAACCTGTGGCGGCGTGGAAGGACAGTCCGCGACAAGTTCCCGGTAGCTCTCTGCAAATGTTGGGCAGTTATCTCCAACATAAATCAGCAATCTGCCACAGCAAAGCTTTGGCTCAATGGATTCAATTCTTCCAATAAACTCCGGTCCAAATACAAGAACATCTATTTCGGCAAGGTCGGCACAATAAAGAATTTCTCCGGCGTCGTAACGGAAGTTAAACGGCACCGCTATCGCTCCCGCCTTTAAAATCCCAAAATAAATGGGCAACCACTCCAGGCAGTTGAACATCAAAACTGCAACCTAATCTCCTTTTTGTACCCCACGGGACAGAAGTAAATTTGCAAAACGATTCGCCTTTTCATTGAATACATTCCATGTAATCTCACGACGAAATGGTTCGTCGGATGTCGGCTGCATCAACTCATATTCTTTCCAAGTCGTACGACGGGTATCTTTGACCTCCGGATTCAATTCGACCAGTGCGATTTCATCGCCATACAATTTTACATTGCGTTCTAAAAAATCAGTAACAGGCATGATGGAACGTCCTTTCTGCTTAAAAGCTTTAGACCTTTTTCGGTTTAAAGTGTTTACTATTAAAATATCACGATTTCAGCTGAAAGTCAACCATGGGGCGCATGACAAATCGACAGGAAAACAAATTCTCCTGTCGATTTATCCATGTAAATTCATTGCATCAAAAGTGCCATCACCGCTTTTTGAACGTGCAGACGATTCTCCGCTTCGTCAAAAATTTCATTGGCGTGTGCTTCAAATACCTCCGCCATAATCTCCTCACCACGATGGGCAGGTAGGCAGTGTTGTACCATAGCATTCTGATTTGCGCGAGACAATAATTCGGAATTGACACAAAATCCCGCAAACTCATGCCGACGCGTTTCGCGTTCTTCCTCTTGTCCCATAGATGCCCAGACATCCGTAAAAATCGCATCTGCGTGGGTTGCGGCTGTCATCGGATCTGCTGTCCACTCAAATTTTGGGTTCTCTTTTGCAAATGCCAACACATCCGGATGCGGCTTATAATTTGCAGGTGTTGCAACGGAAACGTGCATCCCACACTTCAGTCCACCGACAATCAAGGAATTGGCCATGTTATTGCCATCACCGATATAGCAAAGTTTTAAACCCTCGAGTCTGCCCTTATACTCCTGAATCGTTAACAAATCGGCCAGAACCTGACAGGGATGTGCAAAATCTGTCAAGCCGTTGATAATCGGCACAGTCGCATACTTTGCCAGCTGTTCCACTTCTTCTTGGGCAAAGGTACGAATCATGATCCCATCACAATAACGAGACAGCACGCGTGCTGTATCCTCTATCGGTTCACCGCGTCCTATCTGTGATTCTTTTCCTGATAAATACAGACCGTGACCACCCAATTGATAGATCCCAATTTCAAAAGAAGCTCTTGTTCTCGTTGAGTTTTTCGAGAAAATCATAGCGAGTGTTTTCCCTTGCAACAGTGGATGCGCAATCCCCTGTTTTTGTTTTTGTTTCAGTTCTTCAGCGGTATTTAATATCCGCTCAATTTCCGTACGACTCAGATCCAGTAATTTTAATAGATCCTTTTTCATGACATGATTCCGTTTCCTTTCAACAACTTGAGCAAAGACGCTCACGGTTCAACCTGTAGGGTCGTTTGTAAAATTGCAAGTCCCTGATCAATTTCATCGTATGTAATGGTCAGCGGCGGTAAAAAATACAAATGCTCCCCCAAAGTCAAACAAAGCAGACCATGCTGCGCAAGCTCCGTCATCAGTTCAAAAT
>JAVVSI010000110.1:0-1892 GCA_036654315.1 Evtepia sp.
ACTCTTGCGCCACGCGCTTTGCATTCACGCAATGCCGCGATGGTATCCGCTGTTTCGCCGGACTGAGACAGCACAACGAGAAGTGTGTGTTCATCGACGAGTGGATTCCGATAACGCAGTTCACTTGCGAGGTCAACTTCGACCGGAATACGGCAAAGTTCTTCCATGACATATTTTCCAACGCAACCGGCATAATAAGCAGAGCCACAGGCAGTAATCAAAACTTTGTGAATGCCCTTCAAGTCGTCATCGGAGAGAGAAAATTGATCCAGCACAATTTCTCCGTCTTTGATCCGCGGCTCAATGGTTGCTTTGAGCGCGTTGGGTTGTTCCATGATTTCCTTGAGCATAAAATGGTCATATCCGCCCTTTTCGGCGGATTCAATATCCCATGAAATCCGAGTGACTGCTCTTTCCTTTGGCATACCGGTCACATCATAGAGGGTGACGCCCTTGGCGGAAAGTTCCGCAATTTCGCCATCTTCGAGATAGATGACATTTTTGGTATGAGAGACAAGTGCGGTCACATCGGAGGCGAAATAGTTTTCACCCGCACCGACACCAATGATAAGAGGACCGCTTTCACGCACCGCAAAAAGCTTATCGGGTGCATCCGCGCATAAAACGCCCAAAGCATAGGAGCCTTCCAAGCGGGCAACTGTTTTCAAAATTGCTTGCTTCAGATCTCCGGTATAATAGAACTGCAATAGCAGAACAATGACTTCCGTATCCGTTTCACTTTTAAATGTATAGCCTTTTTCTTTTAATTCTTCGCGAAGAAGCGCGTAATTTTCAATAATGCCATTGTGGACAATGGCAAACTTCTCATCATTACTCATATGGGGATGCGCGTTGAGACTTGTGGGCGCACCGTGGGTTGCCCAACGAGTATGCCCAATCCCGGCGCAGCCGATCAAATCTGCACCACCATGAATTTCTGCATCCAAATTCTTGATTTTCCCAATGGTTTTGACCATCTGAATTTTTTCATGATTCAAGACGGCGATACCGGCAGAATCATATCCTCTATATTCCAGCTTTTTCAGCCCATCCAATAAAATCGGGGCTGCGCTTTGCTCACCAATAAAACCTACGATACCACACATACGCGTATCCTCCTAATTACTTCTGCGAATCTACAGTGTTACACTTATCACAAGGGAAGTGCAACACCATTTTCCCACATAATGAAACATTTTGCAATCCCCCGCGCAGATTTTATGTATTTGTGTAAAAATTTCGGCTTTTTACATTTTTTTATTGACAGTGACGCCTTTTCGGCTTATAATCTCAGGGATGAAGGGCGAGGGTACTTCGTATGTCGGAGTTCACTTGTCCGATTTTTATTTCATCGGCGGAAGGAGAGAATATACAAATGAGTCAATACTCAAAAGAAGATATCATCCGACTGGTTGCCGACGAGAACGTAAACTTTATTAGAATGCAGTTTACCGACATCTTCGGTCAGGCTAAGAATGTTGCCATTACAAGCTCACAAATTCAGAAAGCTGTCAATAATCTGATCACGATTGATGGCAGTTCCATTGAGGGCTTTACCCGCATCCACGAATCCGATCAATATCTGTATCCTGATTTGGATACATTTACCATTCTCTCTCATAACCCTCAGTACGGTACGGTTGTGCGTTTAATCTGCGATGTGTATAATCCGGATGCTTCGCCATTTATCGGTGATCCGCGTTATGTATTGAAGCGTACCCTCAAACACGCAGAGGAAATGGGATACACATTTAATGTTGGCCCCGAGTGCGAATTTTTCCTTTTTGAGATCGACAAAAACGGGAAACCAACCACGCAGACCAATGATGAAGCCGGTTATTTTGACCTAGGCCCCATTGATCATGGTGAGCATACCAGACGTGAGATTTGTT
>JAVVSI010000110.1:1902-3021 GCA_036654315.1 Evtepia sp.
AAACTGGAAAGCCGCGGCTTTGAAATCGAAGCCTCGCATCATGAAGTTGCGGGTGGACAACACGAAATTGATTTCAAATACGCCGAAGCACTGACGGCAGCAGATAATATCATCACATTTAAGCAGACGGTAAAATCGCTTGCAAATAAAAACGGTTTACACGCGACATTTATGCCAAAACCCCTATTTGGTGAAAGCGGCTCGGGAATGCATACGAATATGTCTCTTTTTAAAGATGGCAAAAACGTATTTTATGATCCCGACGGTGAGCGGAAATTATCAAAAGAGGCGTATAGCTTTATCGCGGGTGTACTGGCTCATGTCAAAGCAATTTCAGCAATCGCGAATCCCTTGGTGAACTCCTACAAGAGACTGGTTCCGGGATTTGAAGCCCCCTGTTATCTTGCATGGTCGGCATCCAACCGCAGTGCATTGATTCGGATCCCTGCCGCAAGGGGACAGAGTACCCGCGTTGAACTGAGATCACCCGACCCCTCTTGCAATCCATATTTGACATTTGCCGTCTGTCTGGCAGCAGGTCTTGAGGGAATTGAAAAGGGTTTGACACCACCGCCCGAAATTACCGAAAATATTTACGAGATGGACGCAAAATGCAGAGCCTCCCACGGCATCGAAGATTTGCCCGGATCTCTTCATGAAGCAGTGCGTGAATTGAAAGCGGATCAACTCTTAGTGGATACTTTGGGTTCCCACGTCTATGGTCAATATGTAGCGGGCAAAGAAAGAGAATGGCGCGAATACTGCGCACAAGTCAGCAGCTGGGAAGTTGCCGAGTATATGGTACTTTATTAAACACAAAAAAAATCCCCAAGCACCTCAAAACAGTGCTTGGGGACTTTTCTTGTCTTTTAGTCGAGGAGAGAGGGGTCTGCTCCCCCCAAAACGGCGTATTGATACAAATCATAAAAATGATGTGTTGGACCGTGTCCTTTTCCGATGGGCAGGGAATGCGCGATTGCCGAGGTGACGTAATCTTTTGCACGGGCGACCGATTCCGCAAGTGGAATCTCTTTTGCCAAATTCGCCGCAATTGCGGAAGAAAAGGTACAGCCTGTACCGTGGGTATTCTTTGTGTCAATGCGTTCCGCTTCGAAATAA
>JAVVSI010000110.1:3031-4795 GCA_036654315.1 Evtepia sp.
AGCACATCAATGGGGGTACCACTACTGTGACCGCCTTTGACCAAGGCACTGCGACATCCAAGCGCACAGATTTGTTGTGCCGCAGTTTCCATATCGGCCAAAGTGTCGATTTTCATACCGGTGATTTTCTCCGCTTCCGGGATATTGGGGGTTAATACATCGGCGAGCGGCAGAATTTTCGTAATCAGGGTTCCAATTGCATCGGGAGACATGAGTGCGCAGCCGTTTTTCGCATACATAACCGGATCTATGACGACGTGTGCGGGATGGTATTGCTGTAATTTATCTGCTACGGCCTCCATACATTCAGAGGTGGAGAGCATTCCGATTTTGATTGCATCCACTTCAATATCTTCAAAAATGGCGTCTATTTGTTTCCGAATGAGGTCGGGAGAGACATCTTCCATCTCCAAAACTCTGCTCGTGTTTTCTGCCACAACGGAAACGATAACGCTCATACCAAATACGCCATGGGCGGAGAAAGTTTTCAAATCCGCTTGAATACCGGCACCGCCGCTACAATCTGATCCCGCAATGCTCAAAACTTTTTTCATAGGCTACCTCCAAAAATTCTCATCTATCTTTTAGTTCAAAATGCAATGACTTAGTTTCGCAACTGCTTCTTTTACTTTGCTCGGATCCAATCCCGAATAATTGATGACACAAACGTGTGCCTGCCGCAAGCCTGCGTCGAAATAATACTGAGAGATGCAAGAGATACGCAAACCCACCGCTTCTGCCCGCGCAATGAGTGTTTCGTCTGCAAGCGCAGTATCCAATTTCAGCAAAAAGTGCAAGCCGGCATCCTCGCCGCTGATTTGTATAAAGGGTTCCAGCGCACTCTGTCGGAGTTCCCTGATCAAATCATCACGCAAGGAACGATAGTGATTTCGCATCCGATTGATATGGCGTTCAAAATAGCCCTCGCTTAAAAATCTCGCCAGTGTCATCTGTTCAATACAGGATACTGTACCGGAATAAAAGCCCAAGGTCTCATAAAAGCGTTTTACCAAATGGCGGGGTAAAACCAGATAACTAATTCGAAAGGCAGGCGCGAGACTTTTAGAAAATGTGTTGATATAAATCACTTTTTCCATGACATCGACACTTTGAAGTGTCGGAATTGGTTTTCCGGCGAGGCGAAATTCACAGTCATAATCATCTTCAATAATATATCGGCTTGTATCTCGCGCTGCCCAGCTGAGCAGTTCGTATCGACGACTGACGGGCATCACAATTCCGGTAGGAAAGTGGTGAGAGGGGGTAATGTGGAGGATTTCACTGTCCGCCAGCGATTTGGGCAAAACACCGGCAGAGTCCATGGGAACATGACGCACACAAACGCCGTTGCGTTCGTAAATTTTACTCAAACGGGGATAGCCGGGATCTTCGACCGCATAGGGTCGATCCCGCCCCAAAAGTTGAATGAGTACGCTGTATAAATATTCCGTTCCCGCACCCACAATAATTTGATCCGGTTCAATATTCATGCCTCTGAACTGATACAAATGCGCCGAAATGGCGACTCTTAATTTCAGAATGCCACCAACAGAAGTATCGGTGAGTAATGCAGATTCGTCCTCTGTTGCAGTGACATCGCGCAAGAGCCGCGTCCATACAGAAAAAGGAAACATCCCACGCGCTACGGCACTACTCACAAAATCCGCAAAATATGTTGCAATCGGTTCTGTTTTCGGCGGAATTTCAGCTGTGGATATCAATCGCGTTTCATTCTCCAAGTCGGAAACATAATAACCCCGCTTC
>JAVVSI010000111.1:0-4767 GCA_036654315.1 Evtepia sp.
TGTGACGCGCCGCCGCAACTTCATCCAAACGTCGAACTGGCGTGGTGAGGGGTGCGTCGTGGAGTGTTTGAGGGGAAGTTTTGGCGCGTTCGTGGAGTTGGAAGAACACTTCACAGACTGCATCAATGGTTTCGCGGCTTTCTGTTTCGGTTGGTTCGATCATGAGTGCTTCATGCACGATGAGGGGGAAGTACATAGTGGGTGGGTGAATACCCTGATCAAGTAGACCTTTTGCGATATCCAGTGCAGATACGCCCGTGTCCTGATGGAGTTTGTCAAGGCTGAGGACAAATTCGTGCATACAGGGCTTGTCGTATGCGACATCATAGACGGATTTCAGACGGGTCAACATATAGTTGGCATTGAGGACCGCGTTTTTAGCGACTTCCGGGATATTTTCTTTGCCGAGTGTGAGGATATAGGTGAGTGCTTTGACGACGACAGTAAAATTCCCATAAAAATTCTTAACCCGACCGATGGACTGTTCGGGTACGAAGAAATTATAAACTTCTCCTTCCTTTTTTACAAGAGGTGCGGGTAAAAAAGGTGCGAGATTTTTTTTACAACCGACGGGACCGCTACCGGGGCCGCCACCGCCGTGCGGGGTAGAAAAAGTTTTATGCAGGTTGAGGTGAATGACATCAAAACCCATATCACCGGGGCGCACCATACCGACAATTGCATTGAGATTTGCGCCGTCGTAGTAGCAGAGGCCGCCAACTTCGTGAATGATTTTGGTAATTTCCAATATATTTTGATCAAAGATACCGACAGTATTGGGGTTTGTGAGCATCAAACCGGCAGTATCCGTGCCGACGGCACGTTTCAAAGCCTCCACGTCGACGCAACCATCTGTGCCGGAGGGGATATTGACGACAGTAAAACCCGCCATCACGGCAGAAGCCGGATTGGTACCATGTGCGGAATCGGGAACAATAATTTTGGTACGCGCACTGTCACCTCTAAGACGGTGATATGCTTTGATGAGAAGGAGACCGGTAAATTCGCCATGTGCGCCGGCAGCAGGCTGGAAGGTCATATCATCCATGCCGGTTATTTCGCAAAGGGCTTGTGCCGCACGGTCGTATACTGCAAGGCAGCCCTGTACAGTTTCGACTGATTGGAGGGGATGGATTTGAGAAAAGCCGGGGAGAGCTGCCATATCCTCGTTGATTTTCGGATTGTATTTCATGGTGCAGGAGCCGAGCGGATAGAAGCCGTCATTGACACCATGGACGCGTTTGGCAAGTGCAGTGTAGTGACGTGTGAGTTCATTTTCGGAAACCTGCGGAAGTGACAAGTCGGTTTCCCGTTCTTCCGAAAGGAAGATTTCCGGTACATCACAGGCGGGCAGAAGGGAGAGGTGTTGACCTGCTGCGCCTTTTGAAAAAATCAGTTCCATCGTTTACAGTACCTCCTTTAAGAGGGAAATCGTGTGATCTAGGGCAGATTTTGAGACACATTCGGTGACACACCATAAGATCCCGCCGTCGACAGGGAGTCCCCCCAGAATACCATGCTGCTCCAGTGCGGATAGGAGGGGAGCGGAATGGTCACAATCGGTAATAAATTCGTGGAAAAATTCACCTTCGTATCGCAGTTTGAGTCCGATTTTGTCCAGTTCTGCGGCAAAATAATGCGCACGGGACAAAGAGATGCGCGCGGCAGAAATAAGACCCTCACGTCCCATTGCCGCGAGATAAACGCCGGCAGTAAAGGCGCAGAGTGCTTCGTTGGAGCAGATATTGGAGGCGGCTTTTTCACGGCGGATATGTTGTTCACGCGCGGTCAGTGTAAGGACGTATCCGACTTGACCTGCAACATCCTGTGTTTCTCCGACAATACGTCCGGGTAGTTTGCGCATCATGGCACGGGTAGCCGCCATAAATCCCAAATAGGGGCCGCCGAAATTCAGATTCAAACCGAGCGGCTGACCTTCTCCAACGGCAATATCCGCGCCACAAGCAAAGGGTGTTTTGAGGATTGCACAGGCGATAGGATTGACAGCCATGACGAATTTAGCACCGGCCTCATGGACGATGGCGCCGATTGCAGTTGCATCTTCCAAAAGTCCGTAGTAGTTCGGCTGTTGGAGATAAAAACAGGCGGAGTCGGTTGAGAGCGCGTTTTTGAGTGCTACCATATCGGTTCTGCCATTTTTTTCGGGAATGATTGTGAGTTCAATATTGGAGCCAAAGCAGTAAGTCTGCATGGTTTGGAGGACGTCGGGCTGAATAGAGGCGGCGACGTAGGCATGGGTACGTTTACGATCACAGCACATGGTAATGGATTCTGTTGCTGCTGTACCGCCATCGTAGACAGAGGCATTGGAGACATCCATGCCGGTGAGCTTACAAATCATAGTTTGATATTCGAAAATAGATTGGAGGATACCCTGATTGATTTCTGCCTGATAGGGGGTGTAGGCGGTCACAAATTCCTCTCGGGAAACGATGGCGTTCACAACGGCAGGAATAAAATGACGATACGCGCCCGCACCACGCAGACAGGTTTTAAAAATGGTATTTTTTTCAGCAAGTTCGGTCATGGTTTCCCGTACTTCGAGTTCACTTTGTTGGTGGGGAAGGTTGAGTGTTTTGGCAATGGGTAGACCGTCAAAGAGGGCATCCATAGAAGGAAGCCCGATGATATCTAACATTTCTTTTTGCGTAGCCGGGGAGTTTGGAACATAGGTTCCCATAGTGCGTCACTTCCTTTTGTTCTGAAAAAATTACTTTTTCTTTGTTGTAGCTTCATATTCGGAAGCGGAGAGGAGGGGATCTTCAAATTCTGTAATATCTCCGACTTTGACAATCCAAGCACCATAAGGATCTTTGTTGAGGCGTTCGGGGGCATCAGCGAGATCTTCGTTGACTGCGAGGACGGTGCCTGTGACAGGGCTGATGACATCGGAGACAGCTTTGACGGATTCGATATCGGAAAAGACGGTCTTTACCGTGATAGTGTCACCCTCTTCGGGGAGATTGATAAAGACGAGATCGCCCATTTCTTTTTGGGCAAAGTCCGTGATACCGATTAAGGCGGTGGTATCGTCGATCATTTTGATCCATTCGTGGCTTTTGGAGTATTTCAATTCAGCAGGAAAATTCATAGTGATAGCCTCCGTTTTTTTAAGTTGTATTGTGAGAGCAACGAGGGGAATGGTTAAGGGGTTTGTGTTCTCGAATAGAAGGGAAGTGGGACAACTTGGGTTTCGATCAAACGTCCACGCACATTTGCGTCGACAAGCAGCCCCAATTCACAATGATCAATGGGCAAGTAAGCCATAGCGACAGCATAAGCGAGATAGGGGCAGTGGGTGCCTGAGGTAACCCGGCCGACTTTTTGGCCATTTTTCAGAAAAAGTTCCGCACCTTCGCGGACAATCCCGCGTCCCATTACGCGTAGGCCGACGCGTTTGATTGTTGGTGTACCACGCGCCAGAATTGCGTCCCGACCAATAAACTCTTTGCCATGCAGTTGACAGGGCAGGCCGGCCTCGTTTGGTGAGATATCGTCATTGATTTCATGACCATAGAGTGGCATACCGGCTTCAAGACGCAGGGTGTCACGCGCGCCCAGTCCGCAAGGAATCAGGCCATCTTCGGTACCGGCTGCGAGTAAGGCGTCCCAGAGATCTGTGGTATCGGCAGCGGCACAGTAAATTTCATAGCCGTGTTCGCCGGTGTATCCGGTACGGGATAGGATAGCCGGAATTTCACGGGAAACAAGCTGTAGGTCGGTGATTTGAGAAAAATGGTAATATTTTTCAGGTAATGCGGTGGAGAGTTTTGATAGAATTCTCTTTGCATTGGGGCCTTGGATGGCGAGTAGTCCGATGGAATCGGAGCGGTCGTAGTAGTTGACGTTGCCGGAGAGGTGAGATTTGATCCAAGCGGCATCTTTTTCGTGGTTACTTGCGTTGACGACGAGGAGGTAGTTGTCCACACGCAGACGATAGATGACGAGATCGTCGATGATACCACCATGTTCATTGCAGAGCATGGCGTATTTGACTTGACCGTCTGACATAGCAGAGATATCGGTTGTTACGAGTTTCTGAATACAAGCGATGGCATCCGAACCTGAGAGTTCCAATTCTGCCATATGAGAAACGTCGAACAGCCCGGCTTTTGTACGAACGGCGATATGTTCCGCGATGACGCCTGATTCATATTGAACCGGCATGAGATAACCGCCGAACTCGACCATTTTTCCGCCTGCTGCGAGATGGGTTTCGTAAAGGGGTGTTTTCTTTTCCATAGTAGAAAGCCTCCAATTCAGCATATAAAAAACAGAGACGCAACAAAAGCTTGCGAAACAAGCACTCGTTACGTCTCTGTATCTTGACCTGAGAGATTCTCGCTCCTCAAGATAGAAAGAAGCGGTTGCCCCGTCGGTGCATTTCAAGTATCGAAATGCTTTTCAGAGTTTCGTCCCAATTCAGTCAGGAGGCAAGTGCCAGATCTTTCTGAACCGATCATTCGAATTTTAAATTTGGAGCGGGCGATGGGAATCGAACCCACCTTTTGAGCTTGGGAAGCTCACATTCTACCGATGAACTACGCCCGCAAAGCGACGACCAACCCTATATCAGTCGATGTACCAAAGTATACCACAACAGAATGAAAATTTCAAGCATTTTTTTCAATTGACAAGGAGAGATTTCAATGTTAAAATGAAAGACAGTCGAAAATGTGGACATTGTGGAATATGCGCCTGTGATGGAATTGGTAGACATGCAAGATTTAGGTTCTTGTGTCGAGA
>JAVVSI010000112.1:0-4742 GCA_036654315.1 Evtepia sp.
TGATATCGTTTGGGTTTGAGGCATAGCGTTTGGACATCATGTCCACGGCTTTGTCTACGATCCCCAAAGCAGTCCCGCGCCAGCCGGCGTGTACGGCAGCAATGACGCGCATATTGGGATCATAGAGCAAGATGGGGATACAATCGGCATAAAACACGGTGAGGGCAATGCCGGGGATATTGGTGATGAGACCATCAGCATCCTCTTCACTTTCCGCCCCGGGGGTTTCCACAATCCGAATATGGTCGGCGTGTACTTGCCTTGTTTTGGCGATCTTCGAGGAATCCGCGCCAATGGCGGCACAAAAGAGTCGATAATTTTCAAACACACAAGTCGGATCGTCGCCGCGTGTCAGACTCAGATTCAGTTCGGCACAGTCGCCTTTGCTGACGCCGCCCAAACGAGTCGAAAAGCCATGAACTGCCCCACCTGCGTTTTGGATGAGATCAGAAGAGTGATAGGTGAGACGGTTGCAAGTTACGCGTTGCATAGGGATCACGTCCTTACATCATATCGTCTTTGGGCTTGCAGCATTTTTTGTATTTTTTGCCACTGCCACAGGGACAGGGGTCGTTGGGGCCGACTTTGATTGTTTTACGAATGGGAGCTTTTTTGAGTTCTACTTCATCGGCACCGCTTTCGCCTGTGACCTTGGCGACACGCTCACGGCGGACATCGCCCTGGACACGCGCAAGCAAAATACGGCGGATGGTTTCATCCTGAATGGCAGCGATCATAGACTCGAACATATCGAAGCCTTCTCGCTTATACTCGACAACCGGATCGGTTTGGCCATAGGCGCGGAGTGTAATGCCCTGACGCAGTTCGGTCATGGCGTCGATATGCTCCATCCAGTACTCATCGACCACGCGTAGCATCATAACGCGTTCGAGTTCACGCATGGTGGGTTCACCAAGCATTTCTTCTCGTGCGTCGTAGACTGCTACAGCGTGTTCTTCGAGTTGTTCAATCAGGTTAGCAGCCGTTTTCCCGGCGAGATCGGCATCGCTGAACAGCATTTCGTCCGGTGCTAGGAACAGGCCGCGGAAAGGAGCTGTTGCTGTAGCGTAGCTTTCCGCATCTATGGAGGTGCGTTCCCCCATTTGACCATTGATTGCGCTTTCAATCATGTTGTGGATCATATTTCTGGCACCGGATTTCATATCTTCTCCGGCGAGTACTTGGCGGCGTTGTTTGTAAATGACTTCTCTCTGTACGTTCATCACGTCATCATATTGAAGGACATTTTTACGATATTGGAAGTTGCGGGATTCCACTTTTTTCTGCGCACTTTCAATGGCACCGGAAAGCATTTTGGCATCAATGGGCGTATCATCGTCAATTTTGAGAGAATCCATCATACCGGTGACGCGTTCTGAGCCGAATAGACGCATGATATCGTCCTCTAGGCAGAGGAAGAACTTTGTTTCACCGGGGTCACCCTGACGACCGGCACGACCACGCAGCTGGTTATCAATACGGCGGGATTCATGGCGTTCCGTACCAAGGATGAACAGGCCGCCGACTTCTTTGACGTGTTCTGCTTCGACGAGGAGTTCTTCTTTGTATTTTGCTTCTGCTTCGGCGTAACGAGTACGTGCATCGAGGATTTCGGGATCATTTGTATCGGCGAATCCGGTTGCTTCTGCGATCATCATTTCGCTGAGTCCGGATTTACGCAAGCTGGCGCGTGCCAAATACTCGGCGTTACCGCCCAGCACGATATCGGTACCACGACCTGCCATGTTGGTTGCAACGGTAACGGCGTTGAATTTACCTGCCTGCGCTACAATTTCAGCTTCTTTTTCGTGGTTTTTTGCGTTCAAGACGTTATGCTTAATGCCACGTTTTGTGAGTAGTCTTGAAACCATTTCCGATTTTTCGATTGAGACTGTACCAACGAGGACGGGTTGTCCCTTTTCGTGGCAGGCGACGATTTGTTCGATAATTGCCCGATATTTTCCTTCTTGGTTTTTGTAGACGGAATCGGGGCGATCGGTACGGGCGAGGGGACGGTTGGTTGGGATTTCGATGATATCCAAAGAGTAGATATGGCCGAATTCCTCTTCCTCGGTGAGTGCGGTACCGGTCATACCGGAGAGTTTGGCATAGAGGCGGAAATAGTTTTGAAAGGTAATTGTTGCGAGTGTTTTGGACTCACGGGCAACGGTGACGCGTTCCTTGGCTTCGATTGCCTGATGGAGACCTTCGTTGTAACGACGACCGTACATCAAACGACCTGTAAATTCATCGACGATAATGACTTCGCCGTCTTTGACGACATAGTCGATGTCGCGTTTCATCAGACCACGTGCGCGAATGGCCTGGTTGATGTGATGGGAGAGCGTGGTATTGTCGGGATCGGAAAGGTTTTCGAGTTTAAAATGTGCTTCTGCCTTTTCGATGCCGCGTGCGGTTAAGGTAACGGAGCGTGCTTTTTCGTCCACGACATAATCCGCATCAATACTTTCATCTTCCGATTCTTTTTCGTCGACGGAAGAGACGGTGAGGCATTTCAATTCGGCGGCAAAATTATCTGCCAAAGTATAAAGCTGTGTGGACTGTTCGCCGACGCCGGAAATAATCAAGGGAGTTCTTGCTTCATCAATTAAAATGGAGTCAACTTCGTCGACGATGGCAAAGATATGCCCACGCTGCATGAGTTCTTGTTTGTAGATCGCCATATTATCACGCAGGTAATCGAAGCCGAATTCGTTATTGGTGCCGTATGTGATATCGGAACGATAGGCGAGTTGTTTTTCCTGTTGTGGTACGCCATGCGTGACAAGACCGACAGAAAGACCTAAGAAACGGTACACTTTGCCCATCCACTCACTGTCACGTTTTGCGAGATAGTCGTTGACGGTGATGATGTGGACGCCTTGTTCGGTGAGGGCGTTGAGGTAGGCGGGGAGCGTAGCGACCAAAGTTTTACCTTCACCGGTTTTCATTTCTGCAATACGACCTTGATGGAGGATAATGCCGCCGATTAACTGGACGCGGTAAGGGCGCAAGCCAAGGACACGGTCTGCGGCTTCACGGACCGTTGCAAACGCCTCGGGCAATAAATTGTCCAAAGTCTCTCCGTTTGCCAAACGCGCTTTGAACTCAGGAGTTTTTGCCTGCAATTGCGCATCGGAGAGCGTGCGATACGATTCCTCCAAAGCCTCAATTTTTTTCACAAGCGGTTCAATGGCCTTTAACTCTTTCACGGAGTTGTTGCCAAAAAGTTTTGATAAAATACCCATGTTTGGATGTTTCCCTTCTCCTTTGGATCGGTAAGTTATGATTCAATAATGTAGTATACCATAAACCACAACAGAAAAAAAGTCAAATATGCAAATAGATCCGGCGAATTGAATTCTTTTTCGCCAAATAAGGGACTACACAGAAAGGAGAAGCTGTGATATGATAACAAAAAAAGGAGGGGCACTGATGCAAAATAAAAAAATAACCCTAAAAATGATTGGATATGCGAGCGATGGTGCAGGCGTTTCCCATTTAGAAGATGGTCGAGTTATGTTCGTAAAGGGGGGATTGGCAGGGGAGACTTGCGAAGTACTTCCGGTAAAGCTGGGCAAAAACGCGACATGGGGAACGGTTACAAAAGTTTTGGAGTCATCGCCGGAGCGTATCCCATCGGACTGCCCCTATTACCCGACTTGTGGAGGATGCCAGCTGCGGCATATGACGTATCAGGAGGAATTGTTTGCAAAGCATCAACGCGTACAGGACACGCTGACGAGGATTGGATCTTTGCGCATTGAAGTGCCGGCTGTGATTCCTGCATTGGATCAGAATCGCTATCGCAATAAAATACAATTTCCGGTTGCGCCGGGGAGTGCCGCGCCTCGTATTGGATTTTACCGTGCCGGTACACATGATGTCGTGAATACAGCCGACTGTCTGTTGCAGCCGGAGGCAGGGAGCCGTTTGCGGCAGGCAGTGCAAGATTGGATGTGCGCCGAAAACATCCCCGCCTATGACGAGCGGAAACACGAGGGGATGATACGCCATGTATTTTTGCGGGTGAACCACAAAGGAGAGTCTCTTTGTGCCATTGTTGCAAATGCAAAAAAGCTACCCAAAGCGGACGAACTTATTGCAAGGCTAAGAGCGGTGGAACCCGGTTTGCTTGGTGTGATGCTGTCTGTCAATTGCGAGCAAACGAACGTAATTTTAGGAAAAGAACTGCATTGTTTGTGGGGGCAGGATTTTTTAGAGGACAAAATTTGTGGACTTGATGTCAAGTTGTCTGCCTTGTCTTTCTATCAGGTGAACCGGACACAGGCCGAGGTACTTTATCAAAATACAATAGAGTTGGCAGAACTGAAAAAGACGGATGTTGTCTTAGATCTTTATTGCGGAATTGGAACGATTACGATGATTCTGGCACAAAAAGCGGGACAGGCAATCGGAGCGGAAATCATCCCGGCAGCGGTGCGAGACGCGCGGGAGAACGCGAAGAAAAATGGCATTGAAAACATAGAATTTCTCTGTGCAGACGCAGGCGATGCCGCCGAAACACTCACGGAACGCGGCATAAAACCCGACGTAATCTGTGTAGATCCACCTCGCAAAGGGCTGGCGCGCCCCGTCATCGACGCGATCCTAAAACTAAGCCCCGACCGCATTCTATACGTTTCCTGCGACCCCGCAACATTAGCGAGAGATTTAAAATTGCTGGTGGGGTATGAAGTGAAGACAGTCAGAGCGGTGGATATGTTCCCGCGAACGATGCA
>JAVVSI010000113.1:0-3091 GCA_036654315.1 Evtepia sp.
TAATCCGCGTCGGGAGAAACGTGCATCACACCACCTGCACCGCGAATTGCCACAATATTGATGTGATATTTCGCCCGCACATCCAAAGTACGTAAGGAACGACCAATCCAGCCCTTTGGCAGATTCATTTCTACGATTTCATATTCATCGGATACCTCAATGAAATTGAGAATATCTGCGTTTGTGAGACGCCCGGCCAGTTTCCGCCCGATTTCATGCTCCGGAAACACAACTTCGTCTGCGCCGATTCTGGTCAACACTTCACGATGAACATGGCTTTTTGCCTTGCAGATGATATGTTTTACGCCCAGATCTTTTAAATTCAATGTAATCAATACGCTGTCACCCAGATCATCACTGACTGCCATAATCGCACAGTCGTAATTTCCTACACCCAGTGTGCGAAGTACCTCCGGATCCTGTCCATCCCCTACAACTGCGTGTGTGACTTTGTCCGCAATGGCGCGTACCAATTCCTCCCGCTTATCAATGGCCAAAACTTCGTTTCCGAGTCGGCACAACTCCTCTGCCACTGCCGAACCGAATCGACCCAAGCCGATGACTACAAATGTTTTCATTCAGATACTCCCTGTGTTACAAATTGTAAAAACGCGTTCGCCGCGCACTCATCCAATCATGACATCGAACGCGGGATAACTTACTTTGGGTTCCATTCTTTTTTTGGCCAAAAATGCAATCGAGAACGAAAGAATCCCAACACGTCCCAAATACATCAGACCTACAAGTAAAAGTTGAGATGGCATAGATAACAATGGTGTCAGGTTTGCGGAAAGTCCTACCGTTCCCAATGCCGAAGCGACCTCGAATGCGGCCGGTAAATAAGGAATGTTCTCCCCCAATGAAATCACAATGGAACATACAAAAAAAAGAATCAACATCGTCGCAGATAACGTCATGGCGTTCATCACACGGCTGTGCGGGATACTTCTTCCTGCGATTGTTACTTCCTCTTTGCCGCGTAGGCCGGCCATCAATGTCAAAATCAAAATGCCCATCGTGACCGTTTTAATACCGCCTGCCGCAGATCCGCTCGAACCACCAATCAGCATCAATACAGCACTGACAACCATGGAGCCATCCCGCAGACCATCCTGTGAAACAGCGGCAAAGCCTGCCGTTCGCAAGGTAACTGACTGGAACAGCGCATTCAGTGCCTTTTGACCAAAGGACATCTGACCAAATGTGTTCGGATTGTCTCCCTCTGCAAAGAAAAAGAACACAAAGCCAAATACAATCAATATCGCTGTAATGGTTAAAACCATCTTGGTATAAAGCGAGAGTTTTCCGCTACGAAAATAATGGCGCACATCCGCCCATACAAAAAAACCAAGACCCCCCACAACAATCAATCCCATATGCACCAGCATAACCAGTGGATCGTTATTATAATGAATCATACTGAACATAGCACCATTTACACCAAGAAGATCAAATCCCGCATTACAAAATGCAGAAATTGCGTGGAAAATAGAACGCCAAATCCCACCCAAAATCCCAAATTGTGGAATGAAGCGAATGGAAAGCAAAGCAGCACCGATTCCCTCTATCAGTAGGGTGCCGTACAAGGCATTTTTGACCACGCGTACCACACCACTCATATGATTCAGATTCAGGGTTGAGGCTATAATCATCCGCTGTGATAATCCGATTTTCCGTTGTAAAGCCAAGAGAATCAAAGTATAAGCAGTCATGAAACCCAGCCCACCCAGCTGGATCATCAGTAAAATCACAATTTGACCGGGAATACTCCACTGCGTCAAGGTATCTACCAGAGACAGCCCGGTCACACAAGTAGCAGAAGTGGCCGTGAAAAGCGCGGTGAGCGGTCCCGCACTCCTCCCATCATTGGACATACAGGGCAGTAGGAGCAAAAGCGCACCGCTTATGATCAGTATACCAAATGACAAAGCAACAATGCGTGTCGGGTTTACATTGCGCAGAAACGGCATGGCGCGAACTTTCTTCAACAAAATCCATCCTTTTGAACGATTTCAACTTTTTATGGGCGTGTAGAGAAAATGTAAATACAGCATACCGGACAGTTCTCGCCGCCGGTATGCTGTCAAATTCTTATTCGATCGGTTTCATTGTGGGGAAGAGAATCACATCGCGAATGGAATTGCTGCCTGTCAGCATCATAACAACGCGGTCAATTCCAATACCAAGTCCACCGGTAGGAGGCAGGCCATACTCCAGCGCAGTAATATAATCTTCGTCCATCATACCCGCTTCATCATCGCCACCTGCACGCAATTCAACCTGCTTTTGGAACCGCTGTTGCTGATCAATTGGGTCATTCAACTCCGAAAACGCATTGCCCATCTCACTGCGGCAAATAAAGAGTTCGAATCGTTCCGTCAGACGCGGATCCTGCGGCGATCTCTTCGCCAAAGGCGATACATCAACAGGATGCATGGTAATGAAGGTAGGCTGTACCAGTTTATCTTCGACTTTTTGGTCGAAGCACTCATAAAGCGCACGTCCCCATGTCGGCTCGATCCCATCCATATTGACGCCCTTCGCTTTCGCGGCAGAAACCGCTTCCGCATCGTCCGTAATCGCCATAAAGTCAATTCCCACATACTGCTTCACTGCCTCATGCATTGGTAGGCGTAGCCAGCCCGGGGTCAGATTCAGATGCTCATCTTGCCAGTCCAACTCGTACGTCCCTAAAATCTTTTCGGCAGCAGTGGAGAGAAGTGCTTCAAACAAATCCATCATGTCGTTAAAATCGGCGTAAGCTTCATACAGTTCAACGGTCGTAAATTCAGGATTGTGTTTGGTATCCATGCCCTCATTTCTGAAAATACGTCCAATTTCATAGACGCGTTCCAGTCCGCCGACCACCAAACGCTTTAAATGCAGTTCCGTAGCAATCCGCAAATACATATCCAAATTTAACGTGTTATGATGTGTAATGAATGGTCTTGCTGTTGCGCCACCTGAAATCGTATTGAGAACCGGTGTTTCGACTTCCATATATCCTCTGCCATCCAAAAAATCACGCACATGTCGGATGAACTGAGAACGTATCTCAAATGCACGACGCACTTCCGGATTTACAATCAAG
>JAVVSI010000113.1:3101-4740 GCA_036654315.1 Evtepia sp.
ACATAACGCTGACGATAACGAGTTTCCAAATCGGTCAATCCGTGGAATTTTTCAGGTAAGGGCAGAAGCGATTTCGAAAGCAAAGTCAATACGGATACACGGATCGAGATTTCGCCCCGTTTCGTACGAAACACTTCGCCCGTCACGCCGATAATATCTCCGATGTCCAGCTTCTTGAATTTTGCAAACGCTTCTTCGCCCAGTTCATCGACACGGACATAGATCTGAATGCGACCGGCTTTGTCCTGCAAATCACAGAAAATCGCCTTACCCATACCACGTTTGGACATCAGTCGACCCGCCATGGAAACTTGACTGTTCTCCATCGCTTCGAACGTTTCATGAATTTCACGGCTATGTGCCGTCACTTTGAATTTGGTTATTTCAAACGGGTTTTGCCCCTCATTTTGCAGTTCTTTTAGTTTGTCTCTGCGAATCTGGCGCAGTTCGGAAATGCTTTCCGTTTCCTGCTCTGGTTCGTTATTCTTTGGCATAGTGCTTCCTTTCTTATCTCTGAATATCTATAATCTCATACCGAATACTACCTGCCGGTGCATCAACCACAGACTCGTCTCCGGTTTTTTTACCCATGAGTGCCTTCCCAAACGGGGAGTCCTCCGATATACGACCATTCATAGGATCTGCTTCCTGTGAACCGACAATCTGATAGACCTCTTGTTCACCAAATTTTATGTCCTTGACAGTGACTTTACTGCCCAAACGAACAAGATCAAGATCTTTCACATTCTCAGTAATGACAACGCAGTTGGCGAGGATGTTTTCAATTTCCGCTATGCGGGAATATAACTTACCCTGTTCATTTTTCGCTTCGTCATATTCGCTGTTCTCGGAGAGGTCACCGAAAGAACGTGCTTCCTTAATTAAATCCGCAACTTCTTTCTCGCGCACTGTTTTCAGATATGTGATCTCTTTTTGCATCTCGTCCAAACGCTCTGCGCTCAATTTATATTCTTTTGCCATACAATTATACACCTTCCGCTTATTCAACGCGTTTCATTGATTCTCATACGCGTGAAAATTCATATGTTCTAGTATTATAAGGAGTTTCTCCCACTCTGTCAAGTTGCAAAAATTTCAGGACTCAGAATGATGAAAGTGCCGCTTGGAGTTGCGGATCCTCTGCATGGGATAGTTTATCCATACGAAGCAACCAGCTTTCATCCTCCGTCAAGCTCACTTTCGTTGTCGGTGTCAGACCTGTTCCAATCAAGGAAATGCCACTGCCCGTAAAATATCTTAGGGTCGAAAGCCCCAATGCGCCACCATTGGCAAGCGGAAACATCTGCTGTGCATAGCCTTTCCCGCAAGTTTGTTCTCCCACAATGACAGCATTTGCAGATTCGTGTAGCTCTGCCGCGAACAGTTCCGCTGCGCTATAACTCTGTCCGTTCACAAGAACCACCATTGGCAGATTGATACAAGCGGCATCCGATGTGAAAACCTCTTCTTTCCCGTTGATATCACGGCTGATGAAAATTTTTCCCTCCGGTAACAGATAATCCAGCATTTCTGTCACTTCTGTCACATAGCCACCCGGATTATTGCGTACATCAAACAGCAATGCATCTGCGCCATTTTCCTGCAAACGCTCGACAGCCTCCTTGAATGCTGCTGCACT
>JAVVSI010000114.1:0-4739 GCA_036654315.1 Evtepia sp.
CAATGACTGGCGATGGTACAGCCTGCGGTAAAGGTAGCGTAAGGTTCATAGCCACTATAAGTTAAGATATCCTGACGTACAAGCGCGACGAGTTCATCGGAGCAGCCGGTATGCACAAAGAGGATACGTTTTGGATCAATATCGGTTCTGTCGGACAACTGGTCACGAATATAGCTGTGTAAGGCTTTTTCGAACGCGCCCCGATATTTTTTTCCAACGGAAAGCTTACCATTTTTCAAATCAATGGCAGGACGCAGATGCAATAAATTTGCACTGAGTGCTGCGATGCCGGAACAACGCCCTCCTTTGTGAAGATAGGCGACTTGATCGAGGGCGAAAGAGAATGCGACACGATCCGCAAAAGTAACTAAATGCGCTGCAATTTTGGTAGCAGGGAGTCCGGATTCCGCAAGCAGGCAGCCTTCTAGGAGGACCTGCGCCTGACCACCGGAAAGGTTTTTGGAATCAATGACAAAGACGTTTGAAAATTCAGCGGCAGCGAGTCTGGCGTTAAAATGGCAGGATGAGAAGCTCGCGCCAATACTGACATGAATCACGGCATCGTGCGTTTTGGACAGTGCGGCAAAACGGGACTGATAATCGACGAGATTGACAGCACTGGTTGTCGGAAGGACACCACCTTCTGCAACGTGGCGGTAGATATCCTCGGGTGTAATTTCGTGACCGTCGAGGTAAGGTTCGCCACCTTGGATAATGGTGAGGGGGAATTTTTGAATCCGAAAGTGCTGTAAAAGGTCATCGGATAGATCACAGCTACTGTCGGTTGTGAAAGCGATAGACATGAGAAACCTCCAGATTGGGTATTTTGCCGCAGGTAATATACGACAACATTCCCTATTATAATATAGATTTGGCCATATTCCTAGTAGTTTTATGAAAAAGTATACAGGGAGAAGTAGGAAATCAGAAAAAGTTTGGATTACCCCTTTGCAAACGGGCAAATTTATATTAAAATAGGGGGTACAGGTTAAAAGTAGGGGGATCTTTGAAATGGATAAACCGAAGTACAAACGCATTCTGCTGAAAATCAGCGGAGAAGCCTTGGCGGGTGACGTATCCCGCGGTCTGGACTTCCATGTCATTGGTGAAGTCTGCGATACAATCCACGAATGTGTGAAACTGGGCGTGCAGGTTGGTATCGTCGTAGGCGGCGGGAATTTCTGGCGTGGTCAAAAAGACGGTGGAGACAGTATGGAGCGAACACGTGCCGACCATATGGGGATGCTTGCCACCGTGATCAACGCACTGGCCATGGCAGATGTGCTGGAGCAAAAAGGCGTTGCAGTTCGTGTGCAAACTGCCATTGAGATGCGTGCCGTTGCGGAGCCGTACATTCGCACGAACGCAATCCGCCATCTGGAAAAGGGACGTGTTGTCATTTTTGGCGCAGGCACGGGGAATCCCTATTTCTCCACAGATACAGCTGCCGTACTCCGCGCTGCGGAAATTAACGCAGATATTATTCTGCTTGCCAAAAATGTAGACGGTGTTTACAGTGCGGACCCCAAGTTGGACCCCAATGCCGTAAAATACGATACCATTACCTACGACGACGTACTGGCACAGCATTTGCAGGTCATGGACGTGACCGCGACCTCGCTGTCTATGGACAACAAAATCCCCGTTATGTTGTTTGCTTTAAAGGATCCGAATAATATTCTCCGTGTTGTCATGGGAGAACAAATCGGAACGATTGTGAAGGAGGAATTCAAGAAATGAAAGAGTTATATCGGGAATACGATGAAAAGATGAAAAAGACGGTCAATGTGGTTGCAGAAGATTTTGCATCCGTGCGTGCAGGGCGCGCCAATATTGCGGTTCTGGATAAAATCACGGTCGAATATTACGGAACACAAACGCCACTTCAACAAATCGCCGCAATCTCCACACCGGATGCGAGGACGCTGATGCTTCAGCCATGGGATGCATCTATGCTAAAAGCCTTGGAGAAGGCAATTCAGGTTTCAGATCTTGGGATCAATCCACAAAATGACGGTAAAGTGATTCGTTTGGCATTCCCACAGCTCACGGAAGAACGCCGCCGCGAACTGTCAAAGCAGGTCAAAAAATACGGTGAGGGCGGTAAAGTTGCGCTGCGCAATATCCGTCGCGATGCGGTGGAAAAATTCAAGGCGATGAAAAAGAAGTCAGAGCTGACAGAGGACGATTTAAAAGATGCAGAGAAGGATTTGCAGGATATTACAGATCAGCATTGCAAAGAGATTGATGCGCTGACGGAAAAAAAGGAAAATGAGTTGATGGTGGTTTAACAGACATATGTTCAAAAAGCAAATGCCCCCCCCACAGATACCAAAACATATCGCCATCATTATGGATGGAAATGGAAGATGGGCAAAAAAACGTGGGATGCCGCGCACGGCAGGTCATGCTGCCGGTGCGGAAAATTTCCGCAAGATTGCGACGTATTGTAAAGATATCGGAATTGAATACCTAACGGTGTATGCCTTTTCCACGGAAAACTGGAAAAGGCCGCTGGCTGAAGTCCAGACAATTATGGGACTGTTGAAAAAGTATCTGTTGGAAGCAATCCATGACATGGCACGCGACCGCATTCGTTTGGTTATATTTGGAGATGTGACCGCATTGTCACCGGAATTACAGGCACTGTGCCAACAGACAAAAGAAATCGGTATGCAATATGAGCCGGCTATTACCGTGAATGTTTGCCTGAACTATGGAGGGCGGGATGAAATCCTGCGTGCGGCCAAAGCCTGCGCACAGGATTGCGTCGATGGAAAACTGAAACCGAGCCAATTGACGGAAGCAAACCTGGGACATTACCTTTATTCGGGTGAGATCCCCGATCCCGATCTTTTAATCCGACCCAGTGGTGAATTGCGCATCTCGAATTTCTTTTTATGGCAGTCGGCATACTCTGAATTTTATTTTACCGACGTACTTTGGCCTGATTTTGACAAAACGGAATTAGATCGTGCGCTCGTCGCCTATGCAGGTAGGCAGCGCAGATTTGGGGGCGTTTGACTTGCGAAGCCGTATTTTGGTCGGACTTGTCGGTGCGCCTGTTCTGCTTCTGATTCTTTTTGTATTGCCGACATGGTTTTTGCCTGTTGCGATTGCATTTCTTTCTGGGATTGCTGCAGAGGAGATGAGCGGTGCCTTAAAACTTCGGGATATCCGTATCCGCATCCTGACTATATTACTGACAATTGCTGTCCCATTTTGGGTTTACTTTGGAGAGCTTCCGCACTATGCACTTTGTGGGATGCTTTTGTATGTTGTGATACTGTTTGCGATTGCACTTCCAAGTCATTATGAAATCAAAATAGAACAAATTGGGGTTTCATTTTTCTTTGCCATACTGGTTCCCTATTTTCTATCGTCGGTGATCCGAATTGGAGCAATCGGACAGTGCTATATCTTAATTCCCGTGATGATTCCTTTTGTATCGGATATTTTCGCGATGCTATCCGGGATGTGTTTTGGGAAACATAAGCTTGCCCCTGAACTTTCGCCCAAAAAGACAGTAGAAGGTTCGATTGGTGGTGTTGTAGGCGCGGTCGTGATTCTTCTGCTCTATGGATTTTTGACCACATTTTATTATGCATTTCCGGTCAATTACCTTTATTTACTCTGCTACGGTATCGTTGGGAGCTTGATCTCTCAACTTGGAGATTTGTCATTCTCCTATGTAAAAAGACAGACGGGGATCAAAGATTATGGGAGTTTTTTCAAGGCACATGGTGGCGTATTGGATCGCTTTGATAGTGTCATCTTCTGTGCGCCCTTTGTTGAACTGATCATTCGTTTTCTCCCCGCATTCATGCAAAAGTGAGGGAATTCATGAAACAAAAACTTTCCGTATTGGGTGCAACCGGCTCAATTGGTACGCAAACGCTTGAAGTGGCGGAATCATGCGGGATGCAGGTTGTTGCCTTGACTACAAATAAAAATGCGACTCTTTTAGAGGTACAGGCGCGAAAATTCAAACCGGAACTTGTGGCGGCGGCGGATCTTACCGCCGCCGCTGATTTGAAACAACGTCTACGTGATACAAATATTCGTGTTGTCGGTGGCGAGGCGGGGATCTTGGAAGCGGCTACTATGGGCGATACGGTTGTGGTAGCAGTGGTAGGGATCGCGGGTTTGGATCCGACGTTGGCGGCAATTGATGCCGGGAAGCGGATTGCCTTGGCGAACAAAGAGACAATGGTTTGTGCCGGGGATCTTGTGATGAAGCGTGCGGCGGAAAAGAATGTAGATATTGTGCCGGTTGATTCGGAGCATTCCGCTATTTTTCAGTGTTTACAGGGGAACCGCGCACAAGATGTAAAACGTCTGATTCTCACTGCATCCGGCGGTCCATTTTTCGGAAAAGGCCGCGAAGAATTAGAGCATATGACACCGGCGCAGGCATTAAAGCATCCCAATTGGACTATGGGTGCGAAAGTGACCATTGATTCTGCCACGCTCATGAACAAGGGCTTAGAATTTTTAGAGGCAATGGCTTTGTTTTCAGTCCCGCCCGAAAAAATAAGTATTGTTGTCCATCGGGAGAGTATCATACATTCTTTGGTGGAATACTGTGACCATGCAATGCTGGCACAATTGGGGACGGCCGATATGCGTTTACCGATTCAGTATGCGCTGACGTGGAAGGATCGCTCTGTGGGAACCGGAACTGCGTTGGACTTATTGACCTTACCGCCCCTGACGTTCGCTGCGCCTGATCTTGCGTG
>JAVVSI010000115.1:0-4729 GCA_036654315.1 Evtepia sp.
AAAGGTGCGGCAATCGGGCTTGTCTGTGCAACCATTTTGATGGGACTGTGCATGATGCTCGCCAACCACTTCATTACCCCCTATTTCATGGGTGCCCCTGTCGCCGTCGTCGATGCTATGCTGATTCCTGTCATCCTCCCCTTTAACCTCATCAAGGGTGGTGTCAACTCAATCGTTGCATTTCTCGTCTATAAAGCCATCGCACGCCATGTCGTTCATCTCAATGCACCCAAAGACATCATGCTTCCCAGCACGAAAGTCTAACATGTAAGGTGGCTGCTTCGGTTTTTATCATAGCATAATTTTCACCCCCCACTCGTAGAGTACACTGTGGGGGGTGAAAATTTTGTCTGTCCTTTTGCTCGCTTTGCTTGGCGGTGTTATCTTTGTCAACGGCTGGACGGATGCGCCCGGTGCTATTATTTCTCCGGTTGCGTCCGGCATCTTATCGTTTCGACACGCGGTTCTCCTTGCCGCAATTTGCAATTTCTTTGGCGTTCTCCTCGCCGTGGGAACCGGCTCCGCTGTCACAAAAACCATGATCGACTGTGCCAACCTCGGCAATCAACCAAGCCCTATCATCGCGGCCGCGCTACTAACTGTCATTTTATGGGCTGTCTGCGCTTGGTATTTTGGCATCCCAACCAGCGAAAGCCATGCCCTTGCGGCCGCACTCGCCGGTGCTTCCCCTCTATGGGGATCCGCTGCGCAAAACACCGCATGGCTCAAACTTTTGATCGGACTATTCCTTTCTACTGTACCTGCCTATCTCATCGCCGTCTTTTTGGCGCAAAAAAATGTCCTGCCTGATCAGGTCAGTTACAGCACACCTCAAATTCTCGCTGCGGCTGCCATGGCTTTTTTGCACGGCGCACAGGATGGTCAGAAATTTATCGGCATCTTTCTGCTCATGATCAACAGCGCCCCTTTTGTCAAAATCCCTCTGCCCATCCTCTTGTCCTGCGCCTTCCTTATGGCAGTTGGTACCCTTTGCGGCGGGCGGCGGATTATTACTCAGGTCGCTCAGAAAATGGTGGTGCTACATCCGCGCGAAGGCTTTGCTGCCGATCTCGGCTGTACACTCAGCCTGATTGTATCGACTTTACTCGGTCTCCCTGTCAGTACCACACAGTCAAAAACTGCCGCCGTTCTCGGTGCGGGATCCCTCACCGGCCATGTCGATCTTTCGATTGCCTCCTCCATTGCACTCGCATGGATCACGACTTTCCCAATTTGTGCCATTCTCGGCCGCCTCCTCGCCCATCTGTTTTCCGTTTTTTATTTCTTGACGTAATGTCTCAGGTGCGATATGATGTGGTAACTCAAATTTTGACGAAAAGGGGTATCCTCGCTTGTATGGACGCTATTTTATCCTATATCTCATCGCTGTGAATTTTCTTGCCTTCTTCCTCATGGCTTATGATAAATCCCAAGCAAGAAAAGGCAGATGGCGTATTGCCGAAAAAACGCTCTTCCTAACCGCTGCCATCGGTGGCAGTGTCGGCGCAATCGCAGGTATGAAAATCTTTCGGCATAAAACCAGACACCGCTCGTTTCAATACGGCATGCCCATCATTCTATTCGTGCAGATTCTCCTCGCTATCCTTGTTTTTTTACTTTCTCCGCTCTAAGGACAACCCGATTTGGTTTTTTGAAAATTGTTTTGAATTATGCGGGGTAAACACTTGACTTGTCGTATCAAGCATGGTATAATTTCAGATCGTGACGATATGTATTCTGTTCACGAAGCCTGAAAAAGGAGGGCGTGACCTTATGGCTCTCGATTTGACTACTGCTAAAAAAGTTGTCGGCGCAAAACAGGTCGCCCGCGCACTGCGAGATCATCGCGCCCGGTGCGTCTATTTTGCCCAAGATGCCGACCCCCGTGTCACGGAACCCATTGAGTTGATTTGCTCCGAACAGGATGTCCCCACTGAATTTTTCCCCGGTATGTCCGAACTCGGTACCGCCTGTGGGATCTCTGTGGGCAGCGCAGTTGCCGCCATCATCGACTAGTTTCGCTTTAACACGAATAGGATTTCACCTATTCGGTTAAAATATATACCATCATTTGGGAAAGGAGGAAAACTATGCCTACGTTTAACCAGCTGGTCCGCAAGGGCAGAGAAAAAAGCACTTACAAATCTGCTTCCCCTGCTATGCAAAAGGGTATGAACACCCTGAAGAACCGGGAAACTGATCTGCCTTCTCCGCAGAAGAGAGGCGTCTGCACCGCAGTTCGTACCTCAACCCCGAAGAAGCCGAACTCCGCGCTTCGTAAAATCGCCCGTGTCCGTCTCACCAACGGCTATGAAGTCACCGCCTATATCCCCGGTGTCGGCCATAACCTGCAAGAGCACTCCGTTGTCATGATCCGCGGCGGCCGTGTCAAGGATCTCCCGGGTGTCCGTTACCATATCATTCGCGGTAGCCTTGATACCCAAGGTGTTTCCGGTCGTATGCAGTCCCGTTCCAAATACGGCGCGAAGAGACCCAAGGCAGGAAAGGCTCCTGCAAAGAAATAATCCTCTCTTGGATTATTATGTTCTGAATTTTTGCGCTCACGCGTGAAGCAATCGCTTTGCCAAGAGTCGCGTATCTTATATAAAGGGTAAGTCTTTCTCATGGCAGGCACGGACAAGCGTCTGTTTGTCCAAAACGGAAGTCAGTCAGCTTCCGAGTACCTATGAAATCATTTTTTTATGAAGGAGGGAAGCAATGTGCCCAGAAGAGGAAACGTACCCAAGCGGGAAGTTCTGCCCGATCCCGTATATCATTCGGTTCTTGTCACGAAACTCGTGAATAGTATCATGGTCGACGGAAAGAAGGGCGTAGCTCAGAAGGTTGTTTACGGCGCCTTCGATATCGTTCAGGAGAAAACCAGTCGCGAACCCCTGGATGTATTCACTACCGCTATGGAAAATATTATGCCGTCTTTAGAGGTTAAGGCCCGCCGTGTCGGTGGTGCCACCTATCAGGTCCCAATGGAAGTTCGTCCCGAACGCCGCCAAACACTTGGTCTCCGTTGGCTGACCAACTACGCCCGCTCTCGCAGCGAAAGAACCATGAAAGAACGTCTCGCCGCTGAATTGATGGACGCGACCAACAACCTTGGTAGTGCCGTGAAGAAGCGCGAGGAAACCCACAGAATGGCCGAGTCCAATAAGGCTTTCGCTCATTTCCGCTGGTAATTTTGAGTTATTGGAGTTAAATTATGCCCAGAAAAGTATCCATAGAAAAAACCCGGAATATCGGCATCATGGCTCATATCGACGCAGGAAAAACAACCACAACCGAACGTATCCTCTATTACACCGGTGTCAACTATAAAATCGGTGAAACCCATGAGGGTACTGCTACCATGGACTGGATGGCGCAGGAACAAGAACGCGGTATCACAATTACTTCCGCTGCAACAACCTGTTTCTGGAAAGATCATCGTGTCAATATCATTGATACGCCGGGTCACGTCGATTTCACTGTGGAAGTAGAGCGTTCTTTGCGTGTGTTGGATGGCAGTGTCACTGTCATGTGTGCAAAGGGCGGTGTCGAACCACAATCCGAAACTGTCTGGCGTCAGGCCGATCATTATCATGTCCCTCGTATGATTTATGTCAACAAGATGGACATTATGGGCGCGGATTTCTACCATGTCATTGATATGGTGTATGACCGCCTCAAAGCAAACGCAGTCCCCATCCAACTTCCCATTGGGAAAGAGGAAACCTTCAAAGGCATCATTGACCTCGTAGAGATGAAGGCAAATGTCTTTTATGATGAACTGGGTACGGATATGCGAACGGAAGCAATTCCGGAAGATATGCAAGACCTCGCAGATGAGTACCACACAAAACTCATTGAAGCCGTTGCGGATTTTGATGATAGCATCATGGAGAAATATCTTGAAGGTCAGGATATTCCTGTCGCTGATATTAAAGTCGCTATTCGTAAGGCTACCATTGCAGTTAAGATGGTTCCTGTTGTCTGCGGTACCTCTTATCGTAATAAGGGTGTTCAGGAATTGCTTGACGCAATTGTTGATTATATGCCCTCCCCTGCCGATATCCCACCCATCAACGGAATCAATCCTCAAACCGACGAAGAAGTGAACCGTCCTGCCGATGATGAAGCCCCGTTCTCGGCTCTGGCGTTTAAGATTATGACTGACCCCTATGTCGGCCGTCTCTCCTTCTTCCGCGTTTATTCCGGCATTTTGAATACAGGCTCTGCAGTCTTTAACAGTACCAAGGGGAATAAAGAACGTATGGGACGTATTTTGCAGATGCACGCGAATCATCGTGAGGATATTGATGTTGTCTACAGTGGTGATATCGCAGCGGCCGTCGGTCTGAAAAATACAACAACCGGCGATACCCTCTGTGATGAAAAAGCACCTGTTATTTTGGAATCCATGGAGTTCCCGGATCCTGTTATCCGTGTCGCCATTGAACCAAAAACAAAGGCCGGTCAGGAAAAGATGGGCTTTGCCCTCGTGAAACTGGCCGAAGAAGATCCAACCTTTAAAACTTACACCGACGAAGAGACGGGTCAAACCATCATCGCCGGCATGGGTGAACTCCATCTTGAAATTATCGTCGATCGTCTCCTACGTGAATTCAAGGTAGAGGCAAATGTTGGTAAGCCTCAGGTCGCTTACAAAGAAACCGTAACACGGAAAGTTGAGCAGGACACCAAGTATGCGAGACAGTCCGGTGGTAAAGGTCAATAC
>JAVVSI010000116.1:0-4679 GCA_036654315.1 Evtepia sp.
TGGTCGGAGTGTCGGGATTCGAACCCGAGGCCTCTTGGTCCCGAACCAAGCGCGATACCAAACTTCGCCACACCCCGAAGCGAACCTTATTTATTATAAGGGCAATATGCTCGCTTGTCAAGCACGGAATGTATTTTTTCAATAAAAATATGATACTAGCGTTTTTCGTATCACAATGCTCCCCATAGTGTAGTCTCGAAAGTCGAGTCTCTACGCCATGAGGAGCGCATCGTGGAATGAAGCTGTTTAGGATTGTGGAAGGAATTGCAGGGGATCAATGGATACGCCATCTTGTCGGATTTCAAAGTGTAGGTGACTGGCCAGGGTACTTTCGGAAATGGCTGTATTTCCGACCGCGCCAATCACTGCACCGGTGGTGACCACAGCACCCTCTTTGACCGTTGGGAGTGCCGCCAGATTCGCGTAAACGCTTTCAATCCCCTCACCATGTTCGATGAGTACCGTTGTGCCTAAAAGGGCGTCATCCGTAATCGACTTGACTGTCCCATCCGAAATTGCCAGAACCTCACACCCCAGTTCTGCATTCAAATCAAGACCTTGATGCGTACGCCAGTCTCCCATGGTTTCGTCATAGGCAAACACTTCCAAGCTGAAATCACGGCTCACTTCCCCGCGTACCGGCCAAGTGTAGGCTGCGGCTTTGGCCTTCGGTGTGGCGACGGGAGCCGGTGTAGCAGGTGGGGGTGGGGTTTGCTCTTTGGGTTTGACGGGGCTGACAGGCGGCGTTACCTGTACTTGCGCACTTCCCGTGACGCTTTGTGATGCCTTATGATCCGGTAGCAGCCCGGAGAAAAGATAGTAACCTGACACGCCTATGGCGGAGACACAAAGAAATAGGACGATGTAAAATCCCTTTCCTTCCATAAAGTCTCCCACTCGTTGTAACAAGGTTTTTTGTTTCATTGAAACACCTCCGTAGCCCTATTGTGGGCAATGGCGATGCTTCTTATACACAAGATTTAAAAAATTCTTCTCAATCGACCTCAAAATCTTTTGAAGCAGGCGAGCTTGGTTTTTCCGGCATCGCCGGGAGTATGGGATAGGAGCGATGCAGGAGAAGTCGATTTGTGTTGCATGGGTTCCGCGCAAAAAACGAATCATGAATCCGCATAGAAATTCTGTCGGACTCTTTTTCGGTGGCATCCGGTACCATCAACAGAAACTGACAACTGCTATACTGTGTGAAAACGTCTCCCAGACGCAGGGAGACTTGAATGACGTCACCCAATAACGCCATCTGCTCTTCTCGATCTAGGAGTGGTGGGAAATCGCCAACCTTGTCAGTTAGCGTCAACAAAATCAGATAAGAACTTCCTTTTGTGCGTTGCAGCCGACGCGCTATAAAACGATAAATGACCTTGAACATTTCATAATCTTGACAAAAAGCACCGGGAATACATCCTTGCTCGGTCAAATCGTCGCTGATTAGTTTCATATCAATGGCAATGCCTCCTGCTGCACTTTCAAGCCATTTTATGTTATCCACGTTATTGCATCCTTCCTTTCGATGCCGCTTTGCCGCAATCAAACGCTGATCCGCCCGATCAAACAGACTTCGATAATCATCGCCCGGCTCACATAGGCTGACTCCTATTGTAACAGAAACCCGGATCGTACCGGATTGCTGTAGTCGAATATCGCGTATGCGTTCTGCGATTTTTCGACTTTTTTCCAGTGCAAAGTCCATGTCTTGGTCGGATGGCATAAAAATAACGAATTCATCACCACCAATACGTCCCAAAATATCCTGCTTGAGTAGCATATAACGTAACACTTTCGCCATTTCTTTCAAAAGACAATCTCCCGCAGTATGCCCATAGCGGTCATTGATTCGTTTGAGATGATCTCCGTCCAGCACAAAAAGAATTCCTCTTTGATGTTGAGACAAAAGTTCGTTAATTTTTTTTTCAGACGTGCCGCGATTATAAATTCCAGTGAGCCAATCTATCTCTGCCAGCTCGTTCAGCCTTGCGTTTTCTTGACTTAAATCAATCGGATTCATCAAATCACCCCACATATTTTTCCGTTGACCGCCTATCATCATGCAAATACCTCTACATGTTTAAATACATTAAGACCGAAAAGTACTCACTGAAATCGGAGATTTTAATGGATGAATTCGTTTGATCAAGCTGAATACGACGCAAATGATCCAAAATCCTTTCATTTTCCCTCACTTCCCTGACTTTTTTGTCTTTCATTATATCACTTTGGAAAGAGAATGGATAGTGTTTTCCAGCATTTCCCGACAGAATGATTGGATCAGAGCAAAAAAAATCCCTTAAACCATAAAGGTTTAAGGGAAATCTGTTGGTGGAGACAGCAGAACTCGAATCTGCGACCCCTTGCGTGTGAAGCAAGTGCTCTACCGGCTGAGCTATGCCTCCATTTTGGTGACCCGTACGAGAGTCGAACTCGTGATACCGCCGTGAAAGGGCGGTGTCTTAACCACTTGACCAACGGGCCTTAGATTAGGTTTTCAAGTTTTGATACGAGCTTAAAAACCTATGGTAGCGGCAACTGGATTTGAACCAGTGACACCCCGGGTATGAACCGAGTGCTCTAGCCAACTGAGCTATGCCGCCGTGTTTCCCTCACCGGTAGGGGCGAGATTTAGTATACCTAATAATTCCCCTTTTGTCAACAGTTATTTTGTATTTTGATTATTTTTTTTTCAGGCTACAATCAAGCGTTGTTTCCGCTTGGTATTAACATACGCCGGTTGTACCGAAACCGCCTCTGTTCTTTCCAATCAGCTGAGGGACTTCTGAGAAAGAGAGGGTGGGTTGGTGTTCCATAATACGAAATTGACAAATCCGGTCATTGATATGAATGACGGTATCTCGCAGGGCGTAGGCGGGGAAAAGCCATTCGTCCTCGTTACCACAATAGCTTTCGTCAATTAAACCCATATGGTTGGTTTGTATCAGGCCGAATTTCTGATACGTACTGCTACGTGGGATCATGTGTGCCTCGTAGCCTTTGGGCAATTGCATGGCAACACCCAAGCGAATGAGCCGGAATGTACCTGAGGCGAGTGCGACGGTTTCAGCGGCACGCAGGTCAATCCAATCCGATTTCCCATCAATATAGACGAGCTTTTCGATCTTGTCCGTAAAATACTTGATTTTAATTTCCACAGTTGGTCATCCTTCCAAGGGAGTCAGTTGAGCCAAAACGTTCCGGATCCTTGTTTCATCTCTCAAATCATGACTCAGATACATAAGATCCTTTTTTAACGCTTCCGGTACAATGAGTCTTTGATCTGAACTGAGCGCAACTAATATATGAACAATATCTATCATTTCGGGCTTATCTCCATAACTACTTAAAGAGACAAGTCTCGTCAGCAAAAATCCATACTCAGACATTCTTAATGTGGCTTCTTGGTTTTCACCAAGGTCATCCTGTAGTAACTCACTCACAAAAAGAGAAAATGTGGTAGAGAAATTGGCATCAATTCCTGTTTGTAAAAATTTCACTTGATCTCTACTAATGAAATACTGAGACAGCAAGCATATGATAGCAATGATCATCGCTGAGGCAGTTATCACGATAGCTGTCCGTCTTTTACTCATGTTAATCACCTGTGCGTAGGTTAACATATGTATTCCGGAAAGTCAATGGCATACCGGACACTATGTTTGCAATACCCATACCGAAAGGCGTGGGCTTTCCACACATTTTGTAAGTTTTCGAGGGGTTCTGCTTAATTCAATTGACATTGTTCCACACCTTGCTTATAATTTAGGTATCTTGTCAAGAACAGAGGAGGGCTGTGGAATGTTTATTTTTTCAGTCTCCTATCTTGTATGGCGGAGGCTCGCCGATTGCGAGTGCCAAATGCCGGATGATCCGATTACAAGGAGGATACGATATGTCCAGTGAACATGAGAACGCAGGACAGGACACGAAAAACGCCTGTCGTTCGATGGAAAATTCGCGGAGAGGTACAGACATGCCTTCCTTAAAAACCATTTTGGTCGTTGACGATAATGCAATTAACAGAATCATTCTCTCCAAAATTCTATCCGAAACATATGTGGTCATGGAAGCGGAAAATGGGCAGGTCGGTCTGAATCTATTGTACGAACACAGTGATGAAATTGCTGCCGTTATGCTTGATATTTTAATGCCCGTTATGAATGGATATGATTTTTTGAAATCCATTCGGGATGATGCCCGCTATTGTAATTTGCCGATTGTTGTCACCACTGAAAATAGCAACAGTGACAGTGAAATAAAAGCCTTGACCCTTGGTGCTTGGGATTTCGTTTCAAAACCATACAACCCAAAAATTATTATGTTCCGACTAAATAACGCTATTGATCGTAGTCAGTTGTCTGCTTTAAAGCAACTGAAATATTTGGCAGAATACGATGTCTTGACGGGGATTTACAATAAAACAAAATTTTTTCAGGTCACCCGTGAAATGCTGGATGCGAATCGTAGCCGGCAATTTGTATTTCTTCGTTTTGATGTCGATCGTTTTCAGCTGATCAATTCCTTTTTCGGCACAGCAGAGGGTGATCGACTGCTGATCTATATTGCCAAGAACTTAGAGGCGGATGCAAACACCTGTGAAATGGCAACTTACGGTCGGATTGAATCTGATATTGTTGGATTTTGTCTGCCCTACAACAAGGAAAAAGTGGAAC
>JAVVSI010000117.1:0-4662 GCA_036654315.1 Evtepia sp.
TGCCGGAACCGGTGGAACCCGCCCCAGCAGGATAAGAAAAGCGGCTGCCCGAATAGGCAGCTGCTTTTTTGCATTGTGTTTGTTCAAAGTGTCGGATTTGAGTGGATCGGAGCGAATAAAATCGTTGGATTCTTTGCCGTTGTTTCGTTGCTTTTCAAGGACAATTGTGCTAGAATATACTTCACGCAAACACAAATGCCCGCACACAGTGGACACGGAAGCAGGTGAATGAAATGCCCAAAACACCAAATTACTTTATTGTGGACGCAGAAGCACTGCCGGAAATTTTTCGTAAAGTGGTGGAAGCGCGTAGATTGCTTGATACGGGTGAGGTCGAAACGATCAACCAAGCAGTCATGGCAACCGGAATCAGTCGAAGCGCATTTTACAAATATAAGGATATGGTTCGACCGTTTCAAGATATGCTACATGGTAGAATTGTCACGTTTCAGCTGATGATGAAAGATCAACCCGGAGTTTTGTCCATCGTTTTGAACATTTTTGCAAATTCGGGCGGAAATATATTAACCATCCATCAGGGAATCCCGGTGAATGGATGCGCGGCGGTTACGGTCGGACTTGAAACGTCGTCAATGCGGATTACCATTAGAGAGCTACTCGAGAGTGTGGCTGCGGTGACCGGTGTGTTGCGAAGTGAAATATTAGCAGGCTAAGGAAAGAGGAGAAGAAATGGTAAATGTAGCAATTATCGGATATGGAGTCGTAGGATCCGGCGTCGCTGAAGTCTTAACCGGAAACGGTGCGGGCATTCGAAAAAAGGCGGACGATTTCATCGAAGTCAAATATATTTTAGATGTGCGGGATTTTCCAAATAGTCCGTTCCATTTTATCAAAGACTTTCAGATCATCGAAGAAGATCCAGATATTGACGTAGTGGTTGAAACGGTCGGGGGTGTCACCTTTGCATTGGATTATACGGAGCGTGCTTTGTGTGCAGGGAAAAGTGTTGTGACCTCCAATAAAGAGCTGGTTGCCACGCACGGCGCACGTCTTTTGAACCTCGCAAAAGAACATGGGGTCAGTTATCTGTTTGAAGCCAGTGTTGGCGGTGGTATTCCAATTTTGCGTCCACTGAGTGAGTGCATGGCTGCCAATGAGATTTTGGAGATTTGTGGCATTCTAAACGGAACGACCAACTATATTTTTACGCGTATGATAGAGGATGGACTGACATTTGAGGCTGCACTCAAAGAAGCACAGGCCAATGGATATGCAGAACAAAATCCGGCTGCCGATATCGAAGGACAGGATACTTGCCGTAAGATTTGTATTTTGTCATCCATTGCCTTTGGCTGGCATATTCTCCCAACACAGGTACCAACGATCGGTGTGACGAATGTTAGTCTGGAAGATGTGTCTTATGCTTCTTCTTGTGGATATAAAATTAAATTGCTGGGCAGAGCCATCGCGCAACAGGATGGCAGAATCTGTGCCTATGTCGAGCCACACTTGGTTTCTGTCAAAAATCCACTGGCAGGTGTCGAGGATGTGTTTAACGCCATTACAGTGAAGGGGAGTGCGACCGGTGATGTCATGTTTTACGGTCGCGGTGCCGGGAAATTGCCCACAGCCAGTGCGGTTGTGGCAGACGTGATTGCGGCGGCACGGAAAATGGAACGCGGTGCCTATCAAAGCTGGCTCCCGCCGCGAGAGGGAAGCACGGTATCGGCGGATACGCTTTTGAGCCAATGGTATGTGCGTCTCTCCAAGGGTAGTGTACCGGCGGGCGCAATGCAAATTGCGGGAGCCGCCGAGGGAGAGATTGTGTTCATGACGGAAGCAATGACACGCCCGGAATTGGACAAAAAATTAAGCGGAGCCGCTGTGTTGTCCGTTTTGAGAGTTTTGGGTCAGTAAACAAATTTGAAGTTCGAGGAGGAAAAATCTATGGGACTGATTGTCCAAAAATTTGGTGGGTCATCGGTCGCAAATGCGGAGCGACTGGAGAATGTAGCACGTATCATCACAGAAACATATCGACAGGGCAATAGTGTGGTGGCAGTGTTGTCCGCACAAGGTGATACAACGGATGAGTTAATCGAAAAAGCAAAAGAAATTAACCCGCACGCATCCAAACGAGAGATGGATATGCTCTTGTCTACCGGCGAACAAATATCATGTTCTCTTTGCGCGATGGCGATTGAAGCACTTGGCTTCCCCGTGATTTCCCTGACAGGCTGGCAGGCGGGCGTGCAAGCCAACAGTGCGTATAGCAACGCGAAGATTAAACGGATCAAAACAGAGCGGATCATGACGGAATTGGATCGCAATACTATCGTGATTGTGACAGGGTTTCAGGGTATCAATAAATTCGATGATATCACGACGCTGGGACGCGGTGGTTCCGATACTTCGGCGGTTGCCTTGGCGGCAACTTTGCACGCGGATCTCTGCCAAATCTATACGGATGTGGAAGGGGTATATACGGCAGATCCCCGCCATGTTCCGGGCGCGCGGAAACTGAACGAAATCACCTATGATGAAATGTTGGAACTCGCGAGTCTGGGCGCACAGGTTTTGCATAACCGTTCCGTAGAAATGGCAAAAAAATATCAGGTCAACTTAGAAGTTCTTTCAAGCTTTGCAAACAAACCCGGTACAAAAGTCAAGGAGGTTATCAAAAAAATGGAAAAAACTCATGTAAGCGGCGTGGCGAAAGATAAAAATATCGCGCGTCTGGCCTTAATCGAATTGGAAGATCGCCCCGGTATTGCCTACCGTATTTTCACTTTGCTTGCCAAGGCACATATCAACGTAGATATCATTCTGCAATCCATTGGTCGCGGCAGTACCAAAGATATCAGCTTTACCGTCCGCCGGGAGGATCTGGATGAGGCAACGCGTCTTTTGGAAGAACACCGGGAAAGTCTGGGCTTTGACCATGTCGATGTTTCAAGGAATCTTGCCAAAGTTTCGATTGTCGGTGCAGGTATGATTGATAATCCGGGTGTTGCTGCACAAATGTTTGAGGCGATCAGTGACATCGGAATTAACATTCAAATGATCTCAACAAGTGAAATCAAAGTTTCCGTACTGGTGGATGAAGAGGAAGCGGATGCCGCTGTGCAAGCCATCCATGATAGTTTCTTTGCGGAATAAAATTCCGAATTAGGAAAGAATGCGTCCAATTTTCCGAAAATTATGAAAAAGTTCGGCAAAGTAACTAAAAAAACACGATATTTGGTCAATTTTTCTTTCGGAAGATGTGAGCAAGTCCCTTGTAATTTTTACGTTCCTTTGCTATAATACCAGCTGTATAGCGAAGAAAAAGTGAGCGTTAGTTGCCACTTTTGCTAAAGAAACGCCTGTCGACGGGGATTTGCCCGGTTACGGCGTTTGTATGATGGAAGTGATATGTTCCGATTTTTCGGAAATAATCGCACATCGAAAAAACACAATATAGGGGGAAATCAGAAATGAACATGCTTGTTTGTGTCAAACAAGTACCGGACACGACGGAGATCAAGATTGATCCCGTTACGAACACTCTGATTCGTGACGGCGTTCCCAGCATCGTCAATCCTTTCGACGCATATGCGTTGGAAGCAGCAGCACGTCTGAAAGACAAAATTCCCGGTAGCAGAATCGTTGTTGTAGCTATGGGTCCCGACCAGGCTAAAGTCGCTCTGAAAGAGTGCCTTTCTGTCGGCGGCGACAAGGCTTATCTCGTCAGTGACCGCGCTTGCGGCGGCTCCGATACTTTGGCAACCGGCTATATCCTTGCAAAAGCCAAAGCTAAAATCGAAGAGCTGGAAGGCTTGAAATTCGATATCATCTATTGCGGAAAGCAAGCCATCGACGGTGATACAGCTCAGGTCGGTCCTCAGATGGCTGAGAATCTGGACTATCCTCAGGTCACCTATGCCTTTGAAGCTTTCGCAGCTGAAAATGGCAAGATTCGTGTCAAGAAAGAAATCGAAGACGGTTTCGAAATTCTTGAGATGGATGCTCCTTGTGTCATTACTGTCACAAAGCCTGACTTTGAGCCTCGTTATGCAACCATCAAATCCAAGATGGCAGCAAACAAAGCTAAGATTGACACCCTCAATGCCGTTGATTGCGACCTTGATGTCAATCAGGCAGGTCTGAAGGGTTCACCCACAAAGGTTAAAAAGACCTTTACTCCTCCCCGCAAAACAGGCGGTCTCAAGATCAAAGAAGAAACCAATGAAGAGTCCGCTAAGAAATTGTATCAGCTTTTGACTGATGCAAACATTATTTAAGGGAGGAGGACGATTACAATGACTGAAGCTAAAACAAAAGACTTATGGGTCTTTATTGAAACAAAAGACGGCAAAGCAAGAAACGTCGGCATTGAACTGTTAACACCCGGTCGTAGACTGGTTGATATTCAACAGGGCAAACTGGTTGGCGTTGTCATCGGCCACAACTGCGATGAGGCTGTGAAAGAAACCATTGCTCACGGTGCAGATAAGGTCATCGTTATGGATGCTCCTGTCTATGCTCATTACACAACAGAAGCTTACACCGCAGCATTGGCACAAGCAATCGAAAAAGATTGCCCAACCACAATTCTGATCGGTGCATCTCCTATGGGTCGTGACTTAGGTCCTCGTATCGCAGGTCGTGTCAGAACCGGCTTAACCGCTGACTGTACTTCCCTCGATATCGATCCTGAAA
>JAVVSI010000118.1:0-4639 GCA_036654315.1 Evtepia sp.
GTTCGGTTGCGTAGTCGCCACCGCTCGGGAACGTGCCGGCCGGATAGAGTGCCTCTTCCGCCGTATAATTCATTTCGCCCAGTTCTTCCGACATGATATTCCGAAAAAGATCGTTGACCGTTTCTAACACTTCAGGGCGTGATCTGAAATTTTGAGAAAGCAAAATCTTACGCGGTTCCCCTTCCCCGGCTTTGTCATGCGGTTTGAACTCCTTGTACTTTTTTAAGAAAATAGTCGGGTCAGCCAGACGAAAACGATAAATGGATTGTTTGACATCTCCAACCATAAATAAATTGCGCCCTTCGTCCGAAATGGCATCAAAGATTATATTTTGTACTTGGTTGGTATCTTGATACTCATCCACCATGATTTCTAAAAATTGACTGCCCCATTCTTTGGCAAGTGCTGTTGGTGTCCCATCCTCCTGTGTCAGAAGCTTGATCGCAAAATGCTCCAAATCCGAAAAGTCCAACAAGCTTCTGCGTCGTTTCACTTCCTGATATCGTTTTGAAAAATCTCGCACCAAGGCAAACAAACCACACATGGCAGGATATAACATCTTTAAATCCGCCAGCAATTCTGCACTCTTACTTTCAAATCGAAGTGCTATCGTCTCAGACATTTTTTTGCAGCGTTCCCGTATTGCCTTCACCTGATTTTGCGTTTGGATATCTTCACAGTTCCGAACTGCCTTCAAGCGTGTGAATGGGATTGCAGCGGCAGCAGCGGCACGATCCCAAGTGGTTCGGCTCTCTGCCTCCAGTTTTTCCAAGGCCGTCTCCGTTTCTTCAAAGCTGTCAAGATATGCGGTAGCCAGTTTTTCGTCCGTACTGACCAGATCAATCGCACGTCTCATCTGAGCCGCTAAATGCGTTGCAGTGCGTTCGGTATCCTCGAGTAACAGCTTGCCCCAAATGGTTTCACTCACATCGATAACACTTGTTACATCCATCACCGTTTCTTGTTCGCGCATCCAAGCGTCCGGATTCGGGTGACTTTGCATCCGATTATACATATCAAGCACAATGTCGATTAAACGGCTGTCATCTCTTCCGGCCGCTAAAATATCAAGTAGTTGTTCAAATTCGGGGGCGATTATTTCATAGCGCGTTTCAAGCACCTCGTCCAATGCTTGGCGTTTGAGCAGTTCCGCTTCTTCCGCTTCACAAAGTGAAAAATCTGCCGGTAGGTCAAGAAGGTGTCCCCACTCACGCAAGAGTACACTGCAAAAGGAGTCAATGGTTGAGATTTGCGTTTTGTAGATCAGGGCTGTTTGTCGCCGAAGGTGGGGATCAGATGGGTGTTCACTTCGGAGAATTGAGAGTTCGCGAGAAATACGGGCGCGTAATTCTTCGGCAGCAGCACGCGTGAAGGTGATGATTAAAAATTCGTCGATACGCCGATGTTCACTTGTCACGCGTTCTAACAGGCGTTCGACCAGCACGCGTGTTTTCCCGGAACCCGCAGCGGCAGAAACAAGGAGACTCCCACCGCGATTTTGAATAATTGCCTCTTGATCATGGGTTCTTTGCATCGTCCTCTTCCTCCAGATACGTCCAAAATTCGTTGTTCTTCACCGTCGGAATCCAATGCTTTTGATCGCGACCTTCTTCAAAATGACAGGCGTTTTGAAATTCACAATACAGACAGGCATTACGCTCCGCACTATGCCAAAATGGATCAGCAGAAATCGTTCCATTGGATAACTCTTTTGCAATATTGGACAAAATCGTTTCAATATGTCGTTTCAGCTGCCCTAATTTTTGCGCGCTCACAAGAGAGTCACCGGTGATTTCCCCCGTCTTTGTACTCACACGAATGGGAAGAAATCGTGTGCCGTTTTCCATTGCTTTCAAAACCGCCGGATCCTCCAACAGAATCCCTTTTCTGACCAGTTCTTTATCCACGAGTTTTTTCCGCATCTCCTCCGGCATACCTCGACTCCCCATGATCACTGCCTCATGCGCCGGTAAATACAAAACACCTGCCGATTCAGTCTGACAAGCAAAAACACTTTCTCCTTTATCTTCTAAAGTGAAGAGGTAGAGTAGCATTTGAAGTCCCAAACCATTCCAAATATCTGTAAAGTCAAATGACTTGCGCCCTGTTTTATAGTCGATGACACGCAAGTATAATTTACCATCATGCATCCAGCCGTCCACACGATCCACAAAGCCGGAAATACGCAGTGTAATACCATCGACCGTCAATTCAACCGGCGGCAGTTCTCCCTTTTTCCCAAAGCCAAGTTCAAAAGCAATGGGTCGGAATTCGGAAGCGCGTAGTTCCTCGACAACATTTGCAATGACAAGTTGTACGGCACGTTCCAGTCTGCGAAAAAGGTAACAAAAACGCGGAGACTGCGACTCCATCCCACCCAATTCTTCCCTAGCATAGCGGTCAATTGCCTGTTTGGTGAGATCCTTAATGGCATCGTTTGACAACTGATGTACGCCACCCTGTGCTGTCATTTCACGCAGGACAAATTCTAAAACAGCGTGTACAAATGTTCCGTATTCCGGCGCGTAGATCCCCGCTTTTTTGCGCGGTTTTGCATGTAAACCATACTGCATATAATAGGCAAAGTGACAAGAATTATATTTGTCCATGCGAGATGCAGACATTGAAATTTCAGAGCCATAAAGTGCTTTTACAGCGGGTGGTGAAAGCTTGCCTCTCTCCCAGGTCTTGACACGAAGCAACTCATTTTGTATGTCGCGGAACGCCGAACAATCCGACAAAAAGGGCCATGTTTCTTCGCGTTTGCGCGCGAGACGCAGTGCGGCATGATAGGACAAATATCCTTCCCCATTGCAGGGCCAATCCATATCGACATCTTTAAACAGTGTACGAATACGCGCAATTAAAAACGAAGGACGCTTTTCGCCAACACCCGATGACCACGTTAAAAAAAGTGTTTCTTTCGGCTGTGTACAGGCAGCGTATACAATCGTCATTTCCCGGTCAATCTTTTGTTCTACGCGTGGTGCCAAGTCAAGACCATATTCTGCCAACAGATCTCGATCCCGATCTGTGAGCAATCCGGCCGTCGGTGCTGTCTGTGGAATCGACGCATCATCACAGCCAAGAAGAAATAGAACTTTGGAATTCCGATTCGCAATCCGGGGTGCATCCCCTGTGGTGACGCGATCCAAAGAAGCGGGAATGGAACCCACGGTATACTCAGAAAGAAGCAAACGAAGCAGTCTTGAAAATTCGTCCAGCTCAGTCGGCATATCTCCCAAAAGATCGACACACTGTTCTAAAGCATTACAAAAAATTTCCCAAATCTGGGCATATTCCAGCGCAAGTTCCGGCTCTCCTTTGGCAAGAAATAGTTCTGATTTTTCAGAAAGTTTTTGTGGAACATTGGTTTCTTCCAGGAAATTGTAAAGTGATATAACTTGTCCTCTTGCTGTCTTTAAGGGATTTTTTCGAAACCTCTCTAGCGGTGAAATTACTTTACACCTAATTTCATCCAATTTCGACAGTAAGACCCGATCTTTCTCCTGCATTTCCTTTTGATAACCACTTGGATTCCGATTCCAAGGACTTTCCTGTGTCCAATTGCTACCACGAATCGTCCACAGCAAGACATAGTTTTCCAAAATATCGCATTCATCTTGTGAGAGATCGACAAGTCCCGTTTTGAGATAACGGAACATATCTTCATAGGCATAGTTGCCCGTGATCGCATCAATGGCGGACATGATGAGCGTAAAGATCGGTTTCTGTAGAATGTCACTCATTGCAGATTGAAAAACCGGAATTCGATAGCCTGCGAATACGCTTTCAATCAATTCCTGATAGGGTTCTAAACTACGCGCCGCCACAGTAATCTCACGATAGCGCAGTCCTCTCCCCCCCACAAGCTCTGCAATCTTTTGCGCCACCCACGTCACTTCATCCCGATAAGATGCCGCAGTAAAAACGCCAACTGACTCGGACGCATCCCCCTGATAGGATTCGTTGCTGTCTGAAAATAGAGTTTCTTCCAAATAAGCAAGTGCAGGAGGTTTCATTTCTTTCGGCGGCTCCAATCGAACCACTTCAATCGTTGCACCACATTTTTTTGCCAGATAAGAAAGACGTGTTGCCGTATTACGGGCAGGGGCAAATGGACCGTCCTCTATTTTTTCCAAGTCGTCGCAGGTCAGACTGACGACAAGTGAATTCGCCTGTCTCAACAGTTCCTGAATGACCAGATTTTCCTGTGGTGTAAAGTCGGTAAATCCGTCAATATAAAGATCCATATCCGAAAAAATGCGATGGTTTTTCAGTTGCTCGGAAAGTCTCGTCAGGTTATCGCGGGGATCTAACTTCCCCCTTGCCGTCATGGCCTCATACGCACCATAAATGAGAGAGAGATCACGCAATTTTCTTCCGCCTAAACCCTCTGCATATTCGGCAGCTTCGCTGAGTTCTTCAGCGGAAACGCAATAACTCTTCATCTCATCTACTGTGGCAAGTAACCCGCGTAAAAATTCCGGCTTTTTTGAGGGTAAGGCATAGACATCCAGTTTGCTTGCGACTGCTTTCAGTGCGGCGTACATAACCAAAAGCCTACCACCCTGATCTAATGTTTCCTCTGCAAGCCCACCGGTCAGTGACAGAACAAGGGTTTCCAGTCTTGTAAAAG
>JAVVSI010000119.1:0-4633 GCA_036654315.1 Evtepia sp.
CGCCTAAAATACCTCGAATATCACGGTACAAGAACAGATTTGCCGAGTGGGAATAGAGTTCGACCCCCTTAAAAGCCTTATTCTACAAGGTTTTTAAGGGGGTTTCCCTTTTCTGTGCAAGCATTTTGCAACCAACACATATTACTTGATAGTAAATGAAACCTTTTTAAAAATACATTTCTTCCATAGTATCAAGGCACAGTACCGCCAAATTGCGATTAAACCCACAACCACAATCTATTGCAATATGATTATTTTGCTTTAAAATTTTATCAGCACTTTTGTCAAATAATATTGCTGATACCGGTATATGCCCTGTAATTAAGATTTTATCTTTGAAATACACTTTGTCATAGTCGGTTTCTGCCCATATAAGTTCATTCAGTTTATAATCGCTTAACCGCTTGGTTTTCTTGAAATTTCCCAATCCTGCGTGTACTAAAACATAATCTTGATTATTTACAGTGATTTCTGCATAGAGTTCAAATTCTTCCAAGTATTCTAACACTGCCTGTCTATCGTCTAATGATAGTTGCTTAAACTCTTTGAGAGTGACATCTCCGCCATTTTCAAACCAATGAAGCATACCCGTTATGAAATCTTGACCAAAGCTTATAAGGCTTTCTTCTGTAATTTCTTCCACCAATTTTGACAAAACTGTCGTAGCCATAAATTCGTGATTGCCAAGCAGTGGAATGATGTTAAAATGACACATCATATCTAAAAGAATTTTGCAAGAGCCTGTAGACCTATCCACCACATCACCAAGAACATACAAAGTATCAGTGTCTTTTAGGTCGATAGCTTTGAATGCCTGTATGTACTTTTCATAATTTCCGTGAATATCGCTCATAACATATATAGCCATTTTTCACCTCACTTGGTACAATTCTATTTCTTTGTTTCTATTCTTGATTTGCTGACATAGCGAAAGTTCCATAATCCCTGCAAAAGTGCGTTGGACTATAGGTGCGTATGCCCATCTAAAGTTTACAACAGATATCGCAGTGGACATTGCCTGCTTTAGCTCTTCATTCGTAAACATTATTCTTTTTCATCTCTCAGTAGAATTGCCGCTTTCAAAACCTGCTTGACAGAAAAACCAACCTGGGCTTTCAGCCCTAACTCTTCTGAAAAAGTCTTTGTTAGCGCGTCTAAACCCTCGGCTGTGTATTCCGAAAGCCTAAAACGAGTGATTTGCGTTTTGTTTTCCTTTGTAGTGAAAAACTCATTCTCAACATTAACCGGGCAATCAATGATTTTAGTCCAGTCAGATATGCGTTCCGTTTCTTTGAAAGCGGTATTTAGGATATACCCAACTGTCATCGTAACTAGCCCGTCATCTTGACTGAATTTTTCTTCTCGATAAATTTTCTTAAGCTTTTCCATCATTGCTTTTGTTTCTATACCGGTTCTGATTTGTCGCATAACCATTTTTTCATTTCTCCTTTTGAATTTTATAGGTGTACCTGTAGTCTGCTCTGTGAGCTTATCTGTAGAGTACTACATTATTCGCAATCTGTCAACATATTTTGAAAATTTTGAAAATCAGCTTTCTGATAAGCCCATACTTGTGTACCGACCCCCTATAGTAGACACTCCAACAAACAAAAGGAGACTACGATAGGGGGCGTTTTCATGTTCAGAAGATAGTTTGAGAAATATTTGAGAAATTTTCGTTTTTGGTGAGAACTTTTTTGCATTTATGTATTTAAGACAATAGGAGGCTTATATGGAAAGGTGGGATTGTATAGTGAATGGCCTTTGACACGGAAGTCCTTGTTATACATCTGTTATTTAATAGAAAATGAGAAAAATGAAAAAAATTGAAGGAGGGAAATATAATGAAAAAACGCCTTATGTCATTTGCACTTAGCGGTGCAATGCTCCTCTCGTTGCTCCCGACTGCGGCGCTGACTGCCTTTGCAACAGAAACGGTTACTTACGAGCGTAAAGGGCCCGAGGTCGCCATTCTCAACGCATACACCGGCGACAATACGGCCTTTTATAACCTCATTAAGGCGACTCGAACCTATACCAATTACAACGGTGCCAAAAAATTCGTACCCGGCGGCTACGAGGCATTTATCGGTGATAATGTGCTGGATGAAGGAGAGAAGACCTTTACATTTAGGGACTTTAAAGGAAGCACACTGCAGAGCTTAATCGCCCCCTATCAAAATCTGCAATCCAACTTTTCCGGCACCTATTACAACCGCTGGCACGTCCATAAGTCCGGCTGGTTAGACTTGGGCAAAGAGTGGAGAGTGCTTTCCTTTATGCGCGGCGGACTTTGGAGCGGAGACGCAAACATACAACAAGGTCCCATCAATACCTACGCCGGTACCGACAACAGCACGGCAGAGGAGCCGCGCTTCGGCGATGGGGAGTTTGCCTACATACCACGCAACTGCAAAAACTTATCACTCCACTTTGAAAAAAGCCGCGTGACGAGCGACGACCGTGTCTGTGAATGCGGCGGTTCCCATGTCGTGAACGCTATCGTCAGCTTTAAGGACGCACGCGCACCGAAAATTAAAAATATAACCGGTATCGCAATCAGAGGCGTCGACCCTGCACGGGAGGTAGTACCGACCCAATACGCCCCCGGCAGCACCATTGAAATCAAAATTCAGTATGATGAGCCGATACGTTTTGCCGATGATAGCAATACCGGCAAAGATGGTTTGTACATCAAATTGCTCAAAGACAAAAGAAGCGATTATTTTGAAGCAAAACTGACCGCTTTGCAAAATGATACATTGACATTCCAATATGAAATTCCTGCCGATTACACAGACGAAGTCTCCATCAGTGCCATTGATTTGGCTCCACTCATGGGGAAAGATTTGCCACTGGTGCAAGTAATGGGTGCGAAACAATTTGAGGTCAAAAATCCAAGCGGTAGCAGTACTTTGGGTTTTAACACCACGAATTCCTACATTACAGACCTTGCAGGCAACGCTATCATCAGTGAAATACCGGGTGTCAGCGGGCGCATTGATACCAAAGGTCCATATGTGGAAGAAGTCAGCTTCTTCGCTGCAACTTATAATGAAAATATTAAGGCAATGCTCAAGGAAAACGGTGCAACAGCCGACCCCATTGATGGGCAGCCGGACAAAGACCGCAGTGACCTTTATTTGGGTGTGCAGGACTATGTCTATGCCACCTTGCTCGTCAACGAACGGCTCAATGTGCCGGGTGTCGGAAAGTATCCCACGCCAATACTGAACGAAATTACCGCGACCAGCAACTTGCTGGACAGAGATGAAAATCCCGTCATACTCCGTGCGCCCTATGTCCAGGAATGTGCCTCGGATCAGGGCGGCATCAGAACGTATACCACCTCTTTCCAATTTAGAGAGAGCATGACCGTAATGGCGGGCATGACCTGCACCGACCCGGATGGTATCATTCGAATTAAAAGCATCAACGTACCGGAAAGCATAAAAGATCTTGCCGGTAACCCATTTGATACAATAAATCCGATTACGAATACCTCCGGTGTACATTTGGACGCAATCCCGCCGGTGGTTTCTACGACGCAGACGGCAGACGACCAAGGCAAATATACCACAGTGAAAGAAAGCAATGGATTTCGTTTCCCCATTACAATCAATGACGCTGTGGATGGCTCCGGTGTGAATGGGATCAACGGCTATTTTGTCCTACACAACAACAGTATGTTTGATCACCTGATCGGCAACGACCGTTATGGGAAAAATCACGCCTTTGAGTATGTGGTCACGGCAAAGGCGGACTTAACAGGCAATGAAACATGGAAAGAAGGCACAATGGGTTCCCGCTGCGCATTTGTACAGGTACAAGCGGGCAATGTGATCCATATTCGTCCCGCACCCGGTGAGGTGTACAGCGTCAATAACAGTATGCTGGAAGTATTCGGCTGCGACTTGGCGGGTAACACCAGCTATGAGCATTATTCAAAAGATGGTCAATGGTGCATTGACAATAATCATCCGCAACAAGTCAGTGCGCAATACCCCTTAGACTGGCAGAGTGACAGTGTCGCGCCGACTGCCGAATTGCTCAAAGTAAACCGTAACATTCAGGGAGACACCGGCACCATGGCGGTGGAGATCAAGCTTGCCGACCAAATCAATTTGAAACAGACTTCTCCCCAGGCTCTGTGGGCAGATGCCGGTGCATCGGTAGACGAAACTACCACAGGCTGGACTGACATGACCGGTAAGATCACAGGAAATATGGCCACTGTGACCGCGACCGTAAACGTCCAAAAGGGCGACAAATATGCCCAGCATCTCTGGATCAAAGCAAGCGACAGCGTAGACAATATCCTAGTCAAAGATATGGGCGAGTTTTCCTACAATATGGAAAATGTAAAGTATGTGTTGGAGTATACCTCGAACATCACAAACAAACCCTCTATCAAGGTCAATTCGCTGCAAGCAGACAGCACCTTAGCAATCGTGGTGGGTCACGGCAATCGAAATGTGGGGCTTGTTGCGGGTCAAACATACGCCATCCGTTTGATTCCTACCTCTGAAGTGACCGGCTCGATTGAAGCACTTTTAAACAACAATGATGCAAAGTGGTACATGGGGACTTACAGCCCCGACGACAGTAAGCACACGTTTCACTGTACTAACAG
>JAVVSI010000120.1:0-4600 GCA_036654315.1 Evtepia sp.
TAGCGTGGCGGACGAAAGCAAGCAGAAATTCTTCGGCAAGCTCGCTATCAAAGGTGCCGACTTTTTGAGTGAGTAGCGTCAGGTCGTAGGCAAGCAAACTGCGACCGGATAGATCCACTGCTGTTAAGAGCAAGGCCTCATCCATGGGTAAGATCGTTGTGCCGTAACGAGTGACACCGCGTAGGTCACCCATTGCTTCGGCGAACGCCATACCGAGACAGATCCCAATATCTTCAACCGAATGATGGTCGTCGACTTGCCTGTCACCCTCACAACGGATCGTAAGGTCAAATCGCCCGTGCTTGGCGAACAGTGTAAGCATATGATCCAAAAAACCGCAACCGGTTTGGAGCGTAGCCGTTCCGGTTCCGTCAATATTCAGATCCAGCGTAATTTTAGTTTCATTGGTATTGCGTATTATTTGGCTTGTTCTCATAAAAATTCCTTTGTAATAGCCTGTGTTGTCTCCACAAATGTTTCCATCTCTGCCTCTGTCCCAATGCTCACCCGGATATAATCACAAATGCGTTTATGATCCCAGTGGCGCGCTAAAATACCGTGTGCGCGTAAGGCATGATAAAATTTGTCGCCGGCTAGGGTTTCCTTTTTGATGAAAAGGAAATTACCGTGAGACGGTATGACAGTAAACCCCAGTGCTTTTAATTTTGCAGCGGTTGTTTCTCTGATACGAATGATCTCTTGACAGCAGGTATCATAGTAAGTCTGTGAGTCAATCGCCGCTGTCCCAATTGCCAAAGAAAAGCGATTGACGCTGTAAGGATTGATAGAATTTTTGATACGGTTCAGATCATCAATGAGCGCGATAGTTCCGACTGCAAAGCCAATGCGCGCACCTGCGAGATTTCTGGACTTTGAAAATGTCATGACAACGAGTAAATTGTCGTACTGTCGTGTGAGTTCGACACAGGATTGCCCGCCGAAATCAACGTATGCCTCATCAATCAATACCACATGATTTGGGTTGGCTTTCACGATGGATTCTATTTGTGCGACGGATAGAGACAGTCCTGTCGGTGCATTCGGATTCGCAAGTACGATAAACCCATCACGATATTGGTCGGGATTGATCGAAAAGTCCGTTTCCAAAGGAATTTTGCGAGAAGAAATACCGTGTAGATCAGAAAAAACGGAATAAAATCCATAAGTGATATCCGGGAAGCAGACAGGATATTCGGTACTTCCAAACGCCATAAATGCCAAATTCAAAATATCATCCGAGCCGTTGGCAACAATGACGTTCTGTTCGCTGACCTGATAGTATGCGGCAAGTTTTTTTCGTAATGTACCGCAATCGGGGTCGGGATACAGGCGTAACAGTGCCGCCTGATCGGCATTGGCAAGTGCAAGCACCTCAGGCGAGGGCGGAAAAGGGGATTCGTTGGTGTTTAGCTTGATATAGTGGCATTCGGTTGGTTGTTCTCCGGGGACATAGGCTTCCAGTTTTGCATAACGCGGATTCAAAAAACGACTCATTCCTGCTCCTTTACGCGTAAACTCACACTGCGTGCATGAGCGGTCAAACCCTCAGCGACGGCAAAATATGCAACGCTGTCTGCGGTTCGACGCAAGGCAGGTTTGGAAAAATAGGTATATTGCATCTTTTTTACAAAATCATCGACGGATAAAGGACTTGAGAAACGAGCGGTTCCGCTTGTGGGGAGCGTGTGATTGGGACCCGCGAAATAATCGCCCAAGGCTTCGGGGCAGTTTTTGCCCAGAAAAACGGAACCCGCATTTTTAATTTGATCCAGATAGTCAAAGGGATTGTCAAGGCAGAGTTCCAAATGTTCCGGTGCAAGTTCGTTTGAGATGGCAATGCCCTCGCTCAAAGAGGAAACCAAGATGATTTTTCCGTTTTGATCAATGGAAGCGCGCGCAATGTCTCGGCGTGGCAAAAGGGGAAGTTGTTTTTCGATCGACGCAGAAACCGCTTCGGCCAGTGCGCGGCTATCCGTGATGAGTACGGCAGAAGCATTTGTATCGTGTTCGGCCTGTGAGAGCAGATCTGCCGCGACAAAAGTTGGGTTGCAGGAGGCATCGGCAAGGATTAAAATTTCACTGGGTCCTGCGACCATGTCAATGGCAACCGTACCAAAAACTTGGCGTTTGGCTTCTGCCACAAAGCGATTGCCGGGTCCTACGATTTTATCGACACGCGGGACAGATTCTGTGCCATAAGCCAAAGCCGCAACTGCTTGTGCGCCGCCGACTTGGAAGATACGATCAACGCCACCGATTTTGGCAGCGGCTAAAATCCCCGGATGAATTCCGCGCGGTGAGGGAGGTGTTACCATGATAATTTCGTTCACACCCGCAATTTTTGCGGGGATCGCGTTCATTAAGACACTGGAGGGATAGGCCGCAGTCCCGCCCGGAATATACAGACCCACTTTTTCCAAGGGGAGAATTTTTTGCCCCATCATGACACCCGGCTCATCGTTGATCATAAAACCGGTACGTTTTTGTTTTTCATGGAATTTATAAATGCGTTCTGTTGCCATATAGAGAATTTCGACAAGTTGTGGATCCGCCTTGCGAAAGCCATCTTCTATTTGATAGTCGGTGAGTTCCAAGGCACTGAGTTTGACCCCATCAAATTTTTCTGTATAACGACGCAAAGCATCGTCACCCTGTTTGCGCACATCGGAGATGATATCCCGAACGATTGTTTCCGCATTTTCCGTCTCGGGGGCGCGTTTGAAAATTGCGTCATGTGCGACTTCATTTAAATCAAAAAATTGAATCACTGTATATCTAGCCCTTTCTGCAATCCCTGACAAAGAGAGGTAATTGCCTTGTTTTTGAACTTAAAACTCACCTTATTTGAAATGAGTCTCGCACTGATCGGCACGACTGTCTCAAACGGAATTAAATTATTTTCTTTCAAGGTTGTTCCTGTTTCTACGATATCGACAATGACATCGGAAAGACCTAAAATAGGTGCAATTTCGATGGAGCCGTTGAGTTTGATAATATCAATATCCCGACTGAGTCCGCTGTAATAACGGCTTGCGATGCGCGGGAACTTTGTTGCAACGCGTAAGGTGCGATCTAGGTTATCTCGAAACTCACGTTTGGCCGCGACTGCCATACGGCATTTCCCAATGTTGAGATCCAACAACTCATAAACATCCGGTTCATATTCCAAAAGGATATCTTTTCCTGCCACCCCGACATCTGCTGCGCCATGTTCCACATAAATGGCAACATCGGAGGGTTTGACCCAAAAATAACGGACACCCGCCTCCGGATTCTCGAAAATCAGTTTTCGATTTTGTTCGAGAATGGAGGGACAGGGGAAACCTGCTTCTGCGAATAGCTGATAGACGCGTTCGCCCAAACGACCTTTGGGTAATGCCACATTTAAAAAACTCATTTTATCCCTCCGCGACAGTCTACTCGTTCCCGATACTTCATTGTCGTATCCCGTTGTGCGAGTACCGTTTTTCCGGCAGCAGTCAATTCTTTTGTTTTGGCGATCAGTTGTGTTAAATCGCTTGTCTCGTCATATTGCAAAAAAACATCGACATCAAAGTCGTTTGGAATCGGGTCAAGCTGTGCCAGTTCGTCGAGGTAAATCGCAAACCCAATGGCACCCACATTTTTACCCATTTTCTGTGCCAGTTTGTCATATTGCCCGCCGGATAAGATACCGGAGGAAAGACCCTCAATAAAACCTTGAAATACAATACCGTTATAGTAACGCATATCGTTTACGACCGAGAAATCAAGCTGAACGTGTTTGGAAAATGCGCCAAGGAGACGATATAAGTCATTTAATTCGGCAAAGGCGGCGCGTGTTTTTTTGGTTTGACAGAGTGGCGCAAGTGCGTCCAAGACCGTATCCATTGTTCCATAGGTAGAGATGAGCCGCTCTAAAAGGGCGGTTTGAGAGTCCGACAGACCAAGTGAAAGGGAAACCGTCCGCAATTCGGCGGCATTTTACTCACGCACACAGCTTAGAACGCGTTCAAATAGATCGTTCGGAACACCGGCCGATTCCATCAATCCGGTCACCAAACCCATATGAGACAGATCCAGCAAGTAATTGGGACTGATCAGTGCGAGACTTTGTACCGCCAGCGCAATCACCTCATACACTTGGTAAGAATCCGATGCGCCAATGCACTCAAGACCTGTCTGCATAATTTCCCGAAACGACAGATCGCCCTTGACAGTACGATACACATTTTCGTTGTAGTAAACTTTTCGCAGGTCGCCCTCTTTGGTGTTTTTCAAAATTGAAATGGTGACATCCGGTTTGAGCGCAAGGAGACGTCCGGTACCGTCGGTAAAGGTAATCATACGGTCACTGACTAAAAAATCTTTGTTCCGTACATACAAGTCGTATTCTTCAAATTTCCCCATCTTGAAACGGGTATAGCCATACTGCTGATAAAGTGCGCGCAACTCGAAAATAGTACGCTCTTCATTTTTCAGTGATGAAAGCTCGAAACTCATGCTAGGTTCCTTTCCCTCCAAAATGGAGAAGAGATTGTTATTTTTATATATTATCACACTACCGTGATAAAGTAAAGGGAAAGTTTTCGTGTTTGAAGCCTAAAACGCCCGTTCGCAA
>JAVVSI010000121.1:0-4568 GCA_036654315.1 Evtepia sp.
AACTGTCGTTGCGGATAAGGAAATTTGCCCAAGGCAGGAAGATTTTGAAGCCTTTTTAAAAACAACTTTGATCGAAAAAAAGATTGACTTAGTGGTTCTTGCGGGCTTTATGCGTATTTTAAGTGAATCGTTTACGAAAGCATTTCCAAGACGGATTATCAATGTACATCCGGCACTGATTCCTTCTTTCTGTGGCAAAGGCTTTTTTGGCCTACACGTTCATGAGGCGGTCTTAGAAGCAGGTGTCAAAATAACAGGAGCGACCGTACATTTTGTCAATGAGATTCCGGATGGCGGAGAGATTATTCTTCAAAAAGCGGTTCCTGTCGAAGCAGGTGATACACCTGAAAGTTTGCAAAAGCGTGTGATGGAACAGGCAGAGTGGATTCTTCTTCCCAGTGCCGCCGAGCTTGTCTCAAAAGAAATGCAAGAGGGGAGTGCCTTATTATGAGCGTGTATGAAACCAAAACATCGGAAGAATTGTTAAGCGGGAATCGCTATCCCGGACGTGGTATCATGATCGGAAAAAGTGCGGACGGGACAAAAGCCGCCATTGCCTATTTTATCATGGGGCGTAGTGAGAATAGCCGGAATCGTATTTTTGTCGAAAAGGGCGATGAAGTCGAGATCTATCCCTTTGATGCATCCAAAGTGGAAGATCCTTCTCTGATTATCTATGCTCCCATTCGTCCATTTGGATCAAATCAATTGATCGTTACAAACGGCGACCAAACCGATACGATCTATGACGGATTGCAAGTGGGGAAGTGCTTTTCAGAGGCACTGAAAAGCCGTGCGTTCGAACCGGACGCACCCAATTTTACACCGCGTATCAGTGGTTTATTGACCTTTGATTGGAACAAAAAAGATTTTTCATACGAAATGAGCATTTTGAAAAGTGCCGACGAACATGGAACTGCCTGCCACCGCTACACATTTGAGTACGCCGCCCTTGCCGGTGTCGGACACTTTATCCATACCTATCGCTGTGATGGTAATCCGATTCCAACATTTCAGGGTGAGCCGGAGCGAGTCAGCATTCCGAACGATATTGACGTGTTTGCAAGTGAACTCTGGTCAAGCCTTGATCAGAACAATAAAATTTCGCTCTATGTTCGCTATGTTGATTTAGAAAGCGGAACGATCACAAACAAACTGATCAATAAAAATATCGGGGAGGTTTCAAATGAAACAATTTGAACTAAAATACGGTTGCAACCCAAATCAAAAACCCGCCGAAATTTTTATGCCGGATGGGGCAGATCTCCCCATTGAAATTCTATGCGGTCGCCCCGGCTATATCAATTTTTTGGATGCCTTTAACAGCTGGCAATTGGTCAGCGAATTAAAAGCCGCCTTACATCTTCCGGCTGCAACATCCTTTAAGCATGTGAGTCCAACCTCTGCTGCCGTTGGATTTCCTCTGAGCAGTGATTTGAAACGTGCTGCTTTTGTGGATGATATTGAGGATCTCGATCAGTCGCCACTGGCCTGTGCCTACGCGCGTGCGAGAGGTACGGATCGTATGTGTTCCTTTGGCGATTGGATTGCGCTTTCCGATGTCTGTGACGTGACAACAGCCAATATCATTAAGCGCGAAGTGTCAGACGGGATCATCGCCCCCGGTTATGAACCCGCTGCCTTGGAAATTCTCAAATCAAAACGTAACGGTAATTATAATATTGTGCGGATTGACCCCAATTATGTCCCTGCATCTGTGGAAGAAAAACAAGTATTCGGTATCACATTCCGGCAGGGAAGAAATAACTTTGAAATCAACCATACACTTTTGGAAAAGATCGTGACTGAAAATAAGGAAATCCCCGATGCAGCAAAACGTGATATGATCGTTGCCTTGATTACATTGAAGTATACACAGTCGAATTCCGTTTGCTACGCCATTGATGGTCAGGCAATCGGGGTCGGAGCAGGGCAACAGTCGCGTATTCACTGTACGAGACTCGCCGGTGATAAGGCAGATACTTGGCACTTGCGCCAGCATCCGAATGTTTTAAATCTGCCATTTTTGGATACTGTCAAGCGTCCTGATCGGGATAACAGTATTGACCTCTATCTCTCCGATGATTTCAGCGATGATGTCCTCGGTGATGGCGTGTGGCAGACCTTATTTCAGACGCGCCCCGAACCCTTTACAAAGGCAGAGAAACAGGCATATCTGAAAACGATTCATGGTGTTTCTCTTGCGAGTGACGCGTTTTTCCCATTTGGTGATAATATTGAGCGTGCATTCCGCAGCGGTGTGACCTATGTTGCACAGCCGGGTGGATCGGTGCGTGACGATCATGTGATCGAGGCTTGTAATCAGCATGGCATGGCAATGGCGTTTACCGGAATGCGTCTGTTCCATCATTAAATATTGAGGTGTGCGATATATGAAGGTACTGGTAGTCGGCGGTGGTGGCCGCGAACACGCAATCATCAAAAGCTTAAAAAAGAACCCGAACATCACAGAGTTGTTCGCCCTTCCCGGAAACGGCGGCATAGCAACCGATGCAACCTGTGTCAATATCGCCGCGAAAGAAATCGAAAAAATGGCGGATTTTGCAGCAGAACACAAAGTCGATTTTGCCGTCGTTGCCCCCGATGATCCTCTTGTGCTTGGCGCAGTGGATGCCTTAAATCAGCGCGGTATTCCCGCATTCGGACCAAATAAAGCCGCCGCGATTTTAGAGGGGAGCAAAGTTTTTTCTAAAAATTTAATGGAAAAATACAACATCCCAACAGCGGGTTACGCCGCTTTTTCCAATATGGAGGAAGCCCTCCACTATCTCGAAACCGCGCCCATTCCCACCGTAGTCAAAGCCGATGGTCTCGCACTTGGTAAAGGTGTTATCATTGCCCAGACCAGACAGGAAGCACAGGATGCCGTGCGGGATATGATGGGGAAAAAAGTGTTTGGTGAAAGTGGAACCAATATCGTAATTGAAGAGTTTTTGACAGGTCCGGAAGTCTCGGTACTCTCATTTACAGATGGTAAAACGCTGATTCCTATGGTTTCATCTATGGATCATAAACGTGCCTTAGACGGAGATCAAGGCTTAAATACCGGCGGTATGGGTGCAGTTGCACCAAATCCCTGCTATACCGACGAGATTGCAAAGCGTTGTATGGCGGAAATCTTTTTGCCGACCATGCACGCCATGAACGCCGAAAACAGAACATTCAAAGGCTGTCTCTATTTTGGACTGATGCTCACGGACAAAGGCCCAAAAGTAATCGAGTATAACTGCCGCTTCGGAGATCCGGAAACACAAGTGGTGCTTCCACTACTCAAAAGCGACTTGCTCACGATTATGCAGGCTACCGCCGCCGGAACACTGGCACAAACGGAAGTGAAATTCCATCAAGGTTCCGCTTGCTGTGTTGTACTGGCTTCTGCGGGATATCCAAAAGCGTATGAAACCGGATTCCCAATTACAATCCCCGAGAATCTGGACGCAGATGTCTATGTTGCAGGTGCGAAACTGCTTGGCGGAGAACTGCAAACAGCGGGTGGACGCGTTTTGGGTGTGACCGCTGTGGCGGATACTTTAAAAGAAGCTGTAGAAAAGGCTTATTGTGAATGTGATCGAGTTCACTTCGAAAATGCTTATTGCCGCCGTGATATCGGACAAAAGGCTTTGGCAGAAAGTGGGTTTTAAGAATGGTCTATCGAGTTTATGTAGAGAAGAAAGCAGAACTTGCTGCTGAAGCAAGCGCACTTGCAAGTGATCTACAAAATTTGCTTCAAATCAAAGGACTGGAATCGGTTCGGATTTTCAATCGCTACGATGTGGACAATATCACAAAAGAGCTTTTTGACTATAGCGTCAAAACCATTCTCTCTGAGCCGCAACTGGATATTGTGACAGAAGAATTGCCCGTCAGTGGAAACTGCTTTGCTGTGGAGTATCTGCCGGGGCAGTTTGATCAGCGCGCCGATTCTGCCGCACAGTGTATTCAAATCCTATCGCGTGGAGAGCGTCCACTGGTTCGTACTGCTAAAATTTATGTTTTAAGCGGGCATGTATCGGGGGAAGAACTGCTGGCAATCAAGAAATATGTCATTAACCCTGTGGAAAGTCGAGAGGCTTCCTTTGAGGCAGTGGATACTTTAAAAGTAGAGTACGATATTCCAAAATCTGTGCGCTCTATCATCGGTTTTTGTGCCATGCACGACGAGGATCTGGAACAGATGACCGAAGATTACGGACTTGCAATGGATACAGACGATCTGCGTCTGTGTCAAACGTATTTCCGTAGTGAACACCGAGACCCCACGATGACGGAATTGCGTGTGATTGATACCTACTGGTCGGATCATTGCCGTCATACGACCTTTCTGACGACGATCGACCATGCGGAATTTGAAGATGAACTGCTTCAAAAAACCTATGAAGATTATCTCGAAACGCGCAAAGCCATTGGCAGGACGAAACCCATCAATCTGATGGATCTCGGAACCATCGCCGGGAAATTTTTGAAAAAGCAGGGCAAACTTGAAAATTTGGACGAATCGGAAGAGATTAACGCCTGTACCGTAAAAATCAAGGTGAATACGGATGAGG
>JAVVSI010000122.1:0-4558 GCA_036654315.1 Evtepia sp.
CTCGTCCTGCTTTGGAGGTGCTTTCCATTGTCGCATACCATCAGCCCACAACCCGTGCCTATATCGACCAACTACGCGGCGTGGATAGTGCGCATACCCTCGCACTTCTGCTGGATAAAGAGTTCATTGAAGAATGCGGCAGATTAGCGGTACCCGGAAACCCCATCCTCTATCACACAACAGACGTTTTTTTGCGTACCTTTCAGCTCACGTCGCTTGAAGCATTGCCACTCATTTCAGGGGAAAGGGGAGAGGTCGTGTGACTGCTTTTCTAATCATTCTACTCTTTGTGATCCTCTTGACGCAAGCCAAAATCAAAATCAAAATTCGTTATGAAGAGGAACGTCTTACAGTGAATGTTCAGTTTGGACTGATACACTTGACTGTTTTCCCTGTGAAACAATCAAAGAAAACGAAAAGCACTCCAAAATCAGAAAAAAAAGTCAAAAAAGAAACCGCAATCCAAATACGGGAACTTCTTCCGTTACTCCGTGCAAATATCCCTGTCATAGAGAAAATCTTCCTGCGTTTGCGGGAAAAACTCGTCGTGACGCAGTTGACCCTTCGGGTGATTTGTGCCGGAGACGATCCGGGGGATGCCGCATTGATGTACGGCTATGCAAATGCAGGACTTGCACTCCTCATGCCACAACTCGAACGATTTTTTACCATCAAAAAAAGAAACATTCAATTGTCCCTCGATTATGAACGCCCCAAAATAGATGTACTCGCTTCTGTGATTGTCTCCATGACAGTCGGACGGTGCATCGCGTTATGTGTTTCCTCTGCCGTACAGATATACGGCGTTTTTAAATCTTATAAAAAACAAAAAGGCGGTGTCGACTATGAATCATCCAATCAACGAAATGATGTCAACGACAATCCAAAAAATTCGTGATCTCGTAGATGCCAATACAATTATCGGAGAACCCATTGTCGCAAATAGCACCATTACGCTGATCCCAATTTCAAAACTCTCCATCGGGTTCGGAACCGGCGGCAGTGATTTTACAGGGAAAAATCAAAAACAGGGCGGCGAAAATTCATTCGGCGGCGGCGGTGGTGCCGCAGTCAAAATGACGCCCGTTGCTTTCATCGTAATCAATGGCGATGAAGTGAAATTGATGCCAATGACCCCTCCTCCCGATAATTCGGTGGATCGTCTCGTTGAGTTGGTTCCCGATCTGATTGATAAAGTTGCGGGATTTTTTGATAAGAAGAAAAAAGAGAGCGATTTCATCACGGCAACAGAAAAAGATGACACCCTAAACTTCTAATCCAATTTGTCACACTTGTGGCATGGCGGGAATAAAGCGCGCGCAATCGCTCCATAATAGGATCAATATAATCCGGGAGTGATATCAGTTGAATTTACGCGCATTGCTTGCCCTACCTCTCGCATTTTTACTCGCAATCCCGACCCTTGCTTTGGAATCACCCAAAAATTCGGCTACTTCTGCCATCCTCATGGATGCCGACAGCGGACGTGTCCTATATGAAAAAAATCCAAATGAGAAACGACTCATTGCCAGTATTACCAAACTCATGACCGCACTCATCGCCGTCGAAACAGAGGACGATCTCATGATCCCGGTCAAAATCAAAAAAGAATGGACACAAATCGAAGGCTCTTCTCTTTACCTGCGTGCAGGGGAGACACTCTCCCTCAAAACTTTGCTCTATGGTTTGCTCCTCCAATCCGGAAATGATGCTGCCGTTGCAATTGCAGGATTTTGTGCGGGCGATGTCGACACCTTCGTCTCTGAAATGAATGAACGCGCCCAACAAATCGGTATGGAACATACCCACTTTGCGAATCCAAACGGATTAAATGACCCGGATCACTACTCTACTGCTGCCGATATGGCAAAGCTTGCGCGCGTTTGTATCCAAAATTCTAACATTGCGTCCGTCGTTGCAACAAAATCAATTTCCCTTGAGGGGCGCAGTTTTGTGAATCATAATAAACTTCTTTGGCAATACAAAGATTGTATCGGAATGAAAACCGGTTTCACACAAATGGCAGGTCGTACCCTCGTTTCTGCGGCAAAGAGGGGGGATCAAACCCTCATCGTCGTCACTCTGGATGACGCAAACGACTGGAATGACCACAAAACACTCTTCGATTACGGCTTTGAAACATACCCGCAACATCTCTTCTGCCGTGCCGGAAAGCAATTGCGCCGTATTCCTGTGGAAGGTAGCTTGATCCGTTCGGTACCCATCCTCCTCTATGAAGATATCGCATATCCCATGGCGGAATCAGACAAGCCAACCATCTCCCTCCTCTTACCTGCAACGGTATCTGCACCGATCAAAGAGGGTACCATTGCAGGGCAGATCACTTGTACACTCAATGGGACAATCGTTGCCGACAGTTACCTCATTTATGGCGCATCGGCAGAGCGGAGTGTCATTTCCGGAACCTATGGTATCCAAAAAATGTTGAAGCTTTTTCGGATGCGGGAGATGACCTTTACAGCAGCCTTTCAGGCTATTATGATGCCGAGCTAGTACAAAACCGCTGTCTGCTTCAAGATTTTTTAAAAAGAAAACGGAGATTTATGGAAGAAAGATTACAGAAAATCCTATCCAAAGCGGGCGTCTGCGCGAGACGCACCGCCGAAACTTACATTCAAGCAGGACGCGTTGCCGTCAATGGAAAAACAGCAACTCTCGGTGACAAAGCAATCTACGGTCAAGATGATATCACAGTAGACGGAAAAGCCATCGCAGTTCCCGAACAGAAAACCTATCTCATGCTCAACAAACCACGCGGCTACATCGCCACCCTTTCTGACGAACGTGGTCGGCTTTCTGTTGCCGATTTGGTCAAAGATTGTGGGGTACGTGTTTGGCCTATCGGACGACTGGACTACAACTCTGAGGGCCTGCTCCTCCTAACGAATGATGGAGATCTGACGCAAAGATTGCTTCATCCCAGCCATGAAGTCGAAAAAGAATACCTCACCTGGGTGAAAGGCAATATTGATCAAGCAATCCCAATTCTAAGCGCGGCCATTACATTGGAGGACGGAGAACAATTCCTGCCCGCAAAAGTAACCGTCGTCAATACTGTCGGTGACACAAGCGTACTCTCTCTTACCATTCATGAGGGAAAAAACAGACAAGTACGCCGTATGTGTGCCTATGCAGAACTGGATGTTGTCCGACTCAAACGCATTCGGGAAGGCGCACTCTCAATCGACCGCACGCTCCGTGCCGGAGAATGGCGACCACTCAAACAAGAAGAAAAAAATTTACTGCATATTTAACAAAAAGCGGCAGATCCAACACAATTGTGTGAGACCTGCCGCTTTTGTAATGCACTCAAAATTGCATGAATGGCATAGTAACATCCCCTTCGCCCCGCTTCTGACTTGATACGAGACTTGATTCGCGTACTTTAAAATGATATAATTCACAAAAATATGAAATTGCTTGGCCTCTGTCCAGAGCGATGTGGGAAAGAAGTAGTTTATGGAAAACAAACGATTTTATGGCGCAGTGATTATGACACTCCTACTTTTGATCGTGTCCGGTTCCGCACACGCGACAGTATTGGAGCCTGAAATACCACCCACGGAAACGACAACGCCCGACATACCACAGGCACCCGACGAAACACCGCCTGCCGACATACCGCAGGCACCCAACGAAACGCCGCCCGCTGAAACACCTCCAAGCCCGAACCCCACAACATTTTATGTCACGCTGAAATACGCCGCCACAGGTCCTCTTCTCAAGGGTTTTTTCCCCGACTATACAGAGACTATGCGCGACATACAGTGTTATTATTCGTTCAATGATCAGGATTTTTTCCCGATAGACTGTTACAACGTCTGGGAAAAAGATGCCCCACTGGGTGTTACAATCGCGGAAGCTGTAGATACACCGCTCACAGAATATCTCAACGATGCGTACGACACGATTTATCTGCAATTGCGTTACAATACGCCAAACGGCGCGGCAGTCTCACAGACAGCACAGATCACGCGACCTACAACACCGGAACCTCTAACCGAGGATCTCACACTCCATGTCAGATACCCCTTGGCAACCACAGGAATCAGACCCTATCACCGCTACCATATCACCGTAAAACAGAATGCAACCACCGAAGAAATTCGCGCACTTCTTCCCGATACACTGCCCGTTGAACTGCAACTTCTGAGCAAGGATGAACTGGTGGCAAAAGTTTACATTGCGTATCAAGCGCAGTGGATGTTGCCCGAACTCATTCCGGATGACGGCATGATCGAAGATGCTGTAACAGTCACTCCACCAAGCGAGTGTACGATCAAGGCACTGAATGCCATTTATGCCGTGACAGCACCACCAAGGCCGGAAAATCCCTTACATCTCTTCATTCACACTGCATCCACAGAAACACCGATGTTTCAGGTATACACCTACGATGATGTTATGAACAGTCCTCCAATGGGTCTTTTTGTTGATTTTCCGCTCAAACCCAGTGGCGCGACAGAGATTATTCCCGCCTACTCTCTGGATGGTGGCCAAACTTGGATCGAAATAGAAAATTTACTCTCCTACAATG
>JAVVSI010000123.1:0-4545 GCA_036654315.1 Evtepia sp.
TGCTTGAAATTGATGTTGGTTCCGTTCTCTTCGACTTTGAAGATGATAATTCACACCTCTCTCACGAAATCTCTACCCTCGCCAGACAAAGTTGGTGGAAATCCTCCACACACACTTCACCCGATGAGAATTTATGGTATACACCCATGGATCTGTCAAACGCAAACGATCGCGCGCTCTACCTATCAGCAAGAAAAAATGCCTGGCTCAGTCTCTATCCATCAGAACAATCTTTCGATGGAAAAACCTTTTTATCCGACGCCAAATCAAGCCAAAAAGTGGATCCTAAATTTGTTCTGCATACGATGTGCCGTAATGAAAAAATCGGCATCTTACAAATGAACCCAAAGTATGAGCCTTCCCTACAAGCAGGCTATATCTCCTTCCTCTATATGGACCCCGCTCATCGCTGCAAAGGTCTGGGGGTTCAATTATTGGGTCAGGCAATCAGTACCTATCGCCCTATGGGCAAAAATCGCCTGCATTTGGCCTGTTCACCAAAAAACCTCACCGCCCAACATTTTTACGCACGAAACGGCTTCCGTAAAATCAGTGAAACGAAAGGCGCATTCGGGCCCTTAGATTTGATGGAAAAATTGATTCAATAAGGGAGCGTCACTTATGTACTCAAACTTTTTACCCATTTCAAAAGAAGATCTTCTCGACCGTGATTGGCATTATTACGACTTCCTCGTCATTACCGCAGATGCCTACGTCGATCACCCCTCCTTCGGTGCCGCAATTATTTCCCGCGTTTTAGAGGCGGAGGGCTACCGTGTCGCCATCTTGGCACAACCCAATTGGCGCAAACCAGAATCGTTTACCGCCTTGGGAAAACCGCGCTACGGCGTTTTTATCTCCGGCGGTAATATCGACTCTATGGTCGCGCACTATACCGTTGCCAAAAAACGCCGCCACGATGATGCCTACTCCCCCGGTGGCCGTGCCGATATGCGTCCGGATCATGCTACCATCGTTTATACCCACTGCGTCCGTGAGGTGTTTGGCGATATCCCAATTATTATCGGCGGACTCGAAGCCTCCCTACGTCGTTTCGCGCACTATGACTACTGGGATGACGCTGTGCGCCCCTCCATCCTCCCCGACGCTAAGGCGGATCTCATCAGCTACGGCATGGGCGAACGTGCGACCCGCGAAATTGCCGCAAAACTTGCCGCCAAAATTCCCATCCGTCAAATTACCGATGTCAGAGGCACTTGCTTCCTTGCAAAAGACGTATCCGCTTGCCAATTCCCTTGGATACGCTGTGACTCATTCGAAAAAGTCGTTTCAAGTAAACGCGCGTATGCAACAGCAAACCTCATTCAATACGATGAACACGACCCCATTCGCGGAAAAGCTGTCATTCAAGCCCACGGAGATTCCCTCGTGATTGTCAACCCTCCCGCACGCCCCCTCCAAAGTGCAGAACTTGATTTCGTCGCAGAACTGCCCTATATGCGGGAACCGCACCCCTGTTACGATGCACAAGGCGGCGTACCTGCCATTGAAGAAGTGCGCTTTTCCGTGACCCACAATCGCGGCTGTTTCGGTGCCTGTAAGTTTTGCTCGCTGGCGTTCCATCAGGGACGTATGATCACCTCACGCAGTCATGAAAGCGTGATCCGTGAAGTCACCGCCTTAACACAACACCCCGGCTTTAAAGGCTATATCCACGACGTAGGCGGCCCAACCGCAAACTTTAGACGCCCATCCTGTGATCATCAACTCAAGGTCGGCTTATGCAAAAACCGTGACTGCCTTGCGCCCGAACCCTGCCCCAATCTCATTGCAGATCACAGCGATTATTTGACTCTTTTACGCAAATTGCGCCAAATTCCCAAAATTAAAAAAATATTTATCCGCTCGGGTATCCGTTTCGATTATCTCATGCAGGATAAAAACGGTGCGTTTTTTACGGAACTCGTCAAGTATCACATCAGCGGTCAACTCAAAGTGGCACCCGAACACTGCGTCGGTCATGTCTTAGATTTGATGGGAAAACCTCATATTGATGCTTATGAAGCGTTTCGGCAAAAATATCAGCGTTTGAATGAAAAATATGAGATGAACCAGTATCTCGTGCCGTATTTGATGTCCTCGCACCCCGGTTGTACCCTGAATGATGCCATTTCACTCACCCAATGGATCAGCAAAACCGGCCGTCAACCCGAACAGGTACAGGATTTTTACCCGACGCCGGGTACCCTCTCCACCTGTATGTACTATACCGGTCTGGATCCGCACACCCTAAAACCGGTTTTCGTACCCAAATCAACGGAAGAAAAAGCCTTTCAACGCGCACTACTACAATGGAAACGCCCCGAAAAACGGCGGCTCGTTTTGGAAGCACTCCGCCGTGCAGGACGTGACGATCTCATTGGCTTCGGTTCGCACTGCTTGATCCGTCCCGACCGTTCCAACCGTCCCCACCAGCCAAACACAACAAAACCCCCGGTTCGCAATCAAAAACAAAATCCGAAAAAGCATTCCAAACCAAGTGGGAAATCATAAGATCTTACGCGCGTGGTATTTTCAATGCCCTTGTGGCGTTCAGAACCGCAAGAACCATAACGCCCACATCCGCAAAAACCGCCCACCACATATTCGCAATGCCGACAGAAACCAGCATCAAAACAATGGCTTTGACACCAAGTGCGAATATGATATTCTGTCGTACAATACCCAGTGTCTTTTTTGAAATGGCAATCGCAAGCGGAATTTTTGCCGGATTATCATCCATCAACACAATATCTGCCGCTTCAATGGCAGCATCAGACCCCAACGCGCCCATGGCGATCCCAATATCGGCGCGTGCCAAAACCGGTGCGTCATTGATTCCATCTCCCACAAAGACAAGCTTTCCGGTTCCGGTTTTTTCGTTCAGGAGTTTTTCCAACGCATCCACTTTGTCTGCCGGAAGAAGCTCACTATGAACCTCATCCAAATGCAAGTCCGCTGCAACCGCATCGCCTACCGATTTTTTATCACCGGTCAGCAGTACCGTTTTTCGTACCCCATTTGCTTTCAATCGTGAAATTGCAGCGACCGATTCCGGTTTCAGTTCGTCCGCTATTACAATATACCCCGCATATTCACCCTGTACCGCAACGTGGATCATGGTTCCCGGACGATCAACGGGAGTCCATGATTCATCCACGCGTTTCATTAGTTTTTCATTTCCGACACAAACGACCGTTCCATCCATCACCACCTGCACACCCAGACCCGCAATTTCTTCAATCGCTCCGATTCTTTGTTCCGCAATCGGCTTGCCATAGGCGGCTTTTAAAGAGAGGGAAATGGGATGATTCGAATAAACCTCCGCCGTCGCGGCAAGTTCCAACAACGCCTCTTTTGTGCCTTTCACAGGATGGATTTCACTCACCTTGAAATTGCCCTTTGTCAGCGTCCCCGTCTTATCGAACACAACAATCTCACTATACGCCAAGGCTTCCAGATAATTGGCACCCTTGACCAAAATCCCGGCACGGGATGCTCCGCCAATTCCACCGAAAAAACTCAGCGGAATCGAGATCACAAGCGCACAGGGACAAGATATCACCAGAAAACTCAGGGCGCGTTCCACCCAAACACTCCAGATCCCATCCAGTAAAAGCGGCGGAATCAATGCCAGAAAAACGGCGGCAATCACAACCGCAGGTGTATAATAACGCGCAAAACGTGTGATAAAATCTTCCGCTTTCGCCTTGTTTGCCCCTGAATTTTCGACCAGATCCAATATCTTTGACACCGTGGATTCTCCAAACACATGGGAAACGCGTACACTTAAAAGCCCATTGATGTTGATACACCCACTGATCACCTCGTCCCCCTCCCCTACGTCACGCGGCATAGATTCTCCGGTTAAGGCAGTCGTATTTAAGCTGGACGTCCCCTCCAAGATAACACCGTCAAGCGGAATCTTTTCGCCCGGTTTGATCCAAATAATATCGCCGCAGTTGACGCGTTCCGGATCAACTTGCGTCAAAATGCCGTCACACTCGATATTGGCATAGTCGGGTCGAATATCCATCAGTGTGGAAATGGATCTCCTGCTCTTTTCCACCGCACAGCTTTGAAATAATTCGCCCACCTGATAAAAAAGCATTACAAAAACAGCTTCCGGATACTCTCCAATACAAAATGCACCCACCGTTGCAATCGACATAAGGAAATTTTCATCAAACACCTGTCCGTGTAAAACATTCCGTATCGCTGTCCACAAAACATCCCAGCCAATCAGCAGATAGGGAATCAGAAATACTACAATTTTTATCGCACCTTGTAACGAAATAGCGTGCGCCACAAGCAGAAGAATGACACTTACCATGATTCTAAACAACGTCTTTTTTTGACTTAGATTCATAACCGCCGCCCTCCTACAAAATAATCCTGCATTTGTAATCTACTTTTTTACAAACTTTAGCGACTTTCTTCATAATCTCATCGAATTCGCTTTCCTCAGCCTCAAGGATGATTTTTTGCGTCATAAAATTGACCGACACGTTTTGTACGCCCTCTAAACGGCTGATGCCATGTTCC
>JAVVSI010000124.1:0-4531 GCA_036654315.1 Evtepia sp.
TATGATAACAAAAGCCTTTCCTGCGTGTTTTTCAACATGCGGGAAAGGCTTTTTACTATCAGATGAAAAGTTCGTTATCGTGACGAAGCGTCTCCAAAGGTGCGAGTTGTTTATTCATCATAGCTTGCAGTTTTTCGGGCAAGCTTCTCGCTTTCTTTGGACAGTTGACAATACAACGCATACAGAGCATACAAAGAGCAAGCTCCGTGGTTTTAGGATTTTCTTTTGGAATTGCCAAGGTCGGACAATTCGTCACACAGCGTCCACACTTCACGCAGTCCTCTGAAACAACAGGCGTAGCGGGCAATTTTTTCAGTGGGGTGTAGGGGTGCTTTCCGGCTACAGTCGGTTCAGTTGTATCGGTTTCGAATTTGGTCAGGATCTGCTTTGCAAATTCTTTGAACACGGCTTTATCGGCGGCATCCGGTCTACCTGTTGCGACAGTATGTACCATAGAATGTTCTGTAATCACGGCAGAAGATGCAAAAACGCGAAAATCTTGCGCCTTGACGCAATCGTTCAACTCCAAAAGCGCATCACCATAAGCGCGGTTACCATAGGCTACGATTGTAATGGCAGCGGCACCATTTCCGTGACAGGTTTTGATTTTTTCCGCATTCAGTGCAGGAATACGATCCACAAAGACCGGTGCGGCGAACAAGACGACATCTTCCTTTTCGAAGTGATAGGCAAGATGATCCGGCAAAGACAGATCAATCTCATGGATATGATCGGCGAGATTGCGTCCCAAGGCGAGTGCGGCCTTTTTTGTGCCACCTGTTGGGCTAAAATACACGACATATAGATTTTTAAGCACGAGAATTACCTCCAATAGATGTAATGTTGCATATCAAACAGTACTTACAGTATATCACTTTCTGTCTTATTGTCAAGTCGGTGTAGATGCGGGGGCGGCATCGCGCGTTCAGTTATCCATTTGAATTGCTTCGATGAGGTCAGGGATCAGTTGTTTTTTTCTGGAAACCATACCGCGAATCAAAACGCCATCCTCCGGGATTTCCATATCATATACAGATTCCAAGCATTCTTTTGCATTGGGTCCCTTATAGAGAAGAATGGTAGACTCATCGATAATATTGGTCAGCATAAAGAAGAGCATATCCATACTGCTTTTTTTAATTTTTGTTTCCATAAATTCATTCATTTTTGGTTTAATCTCGTCCAGATCACTCGCATTCATGGAAGTGATTTGACCGACGCCGAAGGTGACTTTTGCGGCACTGAATCGTTTATAATCCTGATAAAAAATATCTTGACTGCTGCGTTCTTTGAGGTCGCTGGCTGCTGCGAACATTTCTTGTGCGAGTTCAAAGACATCCAATCCCGCAATTTGTGCAAGCTGTTCTGCCGTTGCTTTGTCCTCGTCCGTACAGGTGGGAGAACGATACATTAAGGTATCAGAAATGATAGCAGAACAGAGGAGACCGGCGATATTGGGTGGGATTTCGATTTTATTTTCTTCGTACATCTTAGAAATGATGGTGGCGGTACAGCCAAGCGGTTGATTACGGAAAAACACGGGGTTAATTGTCTCAATACTCCCCAAACGGTGATGGTCTATAATTTCCAAAATCTCCGCGTATGCGATCCCGTCTACCGCCTGACTTTTTTCATTATGATCGACCAAAATGACTTGTTTACGTTTCATGTCCAAAAAGGACTGTTTTGATACCAAGCCGACATACTCTCCCCTATCGTTGAGAACAGGGACATAACGATGTTTGCTTTTGGCCATGACTTCCTTGATTTCGCTTGTATAGTCATCCATGTGGAAGGTGAGCAAATGTTCGGATGACATAAAGAATTTGATAGGCATACTTTGATTGAGGAGGCGCGCCACAGTGTAGGTATCATAGGGGGTAGAAATAATGATACAGCCGCGCGCTTCGGCACGTTTTATAATGGTTGGAGAGACGACGGTATCAATTGAAACGATCATACAGCTGATACCACTTTCAATTGCAAAGAACTGCGATTCAAAACGGTTTCCAATGATAACCAAATCATTTTTAGAAACGTAGTCCTCCATGACATCGGGTGTACTTGCACCGATGGACACTTTGCCCTCACTAAAAAATCCGCCGATCTCCCCTGCCAGTACTTCACCGTCCAGGGTTTCCACGATATTTTGATAGGAGGTATTGGCTTTGGATACGATACGATTATCGTAGACATCCATATCGGAGGCGGCGATATCTCCGACTGTAATGAGACCTTCCAGGTGATTGTCCTCTGTTGTGACTGCGAGGGTGAAGGTATTGAGTTCTTTCATGGTGCTGTAGGCTTTTCGTAGGGAGATATCCCCTTTGATACCCTCCACTTTTTTCATATCAATATCACTGACCTGTGTTCTGACATCGTCAATGAGGGGAGGATATTCCACTTGGAAGCGATCCAAGACATATTTAGATTCTTTGTTTAAATCTCCGGCTCTCTGTGGTCTATGTACTTTATCGGAAATTTTATTTTTGAGTTCTGCATAGGCAATCGCGGAACAGATCGAGTCGGTGTCCGGATTTTTATGCCCAATTACGATGATATCACCTTTGTTTAACATATCAATTTCTCCCTTCCCTGCATTACGCCATCCATTGCGTATTCCTTGTTTGTGTTCAGCGGCGGTGAATGGAGGTCACTGCAACACCCCCGCGATTAAAACCCCGACGAATCCAATGAGAAATAAAGAACCGATCAAGCGATCCAGACCTGATCCTGTTTTAATTCTGAGCAAATGGAACTTTTTTTTGGTCAGTGGCCAGAGGAGTGGGATTCCGACGGAATTGAGGGAATCCAGAGCAAGGTGTGCTACTATGCCAATTAAAAAGCCTGCAATCACAATATGAATTTTTGGGAAAAAGGTAGCGCATAAAAGAGCAAGTGCGATCCAGAGTAGTGGTGCATGGAGTGCGCCGCGTCGTTCGACGAAGCAGCGAATGAGCTTCCCTGAGAGTCGGGCATGATTACTAATGGTGCTAACCGGGTGATCAATATCCGGGATCAGCGAGCCAAGTGCTGCGGTCGCGACGAGTAGTACTTGGGCGATAAAGGTTGTAGGGATTGCGCTCGCGAGGAGCGGTACGGCTGATGTAGCGGGCGGAAAGACCGCAAAAGCGGCAGCAGTGCATAGCCCACAGGATACATGGGTCGTTCCTTGCATGGTGTCTCCATTCTATTTTAAGTACTTGATTTCTGTTATATCCCATAAAATGCAAAATGGTACGTCCTTACGGACGTACCATGGTGTTTTTTTATTTACTTTCTGAAGCAATCGCTGCAGTAAACTGGACGGTCATCGCGTGGCTCAAAAGGAACCTTGCAAGGCTTTCCGCATTCTGCACAGACTGCTGAGAACATCTGCCGTGTGCCGCCACCGTTGCCACCTCTGGAGTTTCCTTTGCGCGCATCGCGGCAGCTTTTGCAACGCTGAGGTTCGTTTGTGAATCCTTTTTCAGCAAAGAATTCCTGCTCGTTGGCAGTAAATAAAAATTCGTTTCCGCAGTCCTTGCAAACAATAGTCTTGTCGTTGTACATGAAGTACCTCTTTTCAAAATTCGACCCAAGTAATAGGCAGTTTCTATATTATACTATACAAATCTCAAAAAAGCAATGTTTTTTTGAACAAATTTTCAAAAAGAGGCTTATGATGGAAAAATTGTCGGTATCGCTAAGATACCGACAATTTTGGGCAGATTCTTAGTACATTCCACCATCCATACCGCCTGCGGGCATACCTGCACCACCTGCGGACGGGGGCTGGAGTTTATCACCGACGAGTGCCTCTGTTGTCAGAAGCATACAAGCGATGGAAGCGGCATTCTCGAGTGCGGTACGTGCGACCTTTGTTGGATCGACGATACCTGCTGTGACCATATCACAGTAAACGCCTTTATAGGCATCATAGCCGTAGCCTGGTTTCTCGTGGATTTTGACTTTTTCCAAAATAACGGAGCCATCAAGACCGGCGTTGCTTACGATCTGACGAAGCGGCTCGGTGAGTGCTTTGATAATAATTTTGATACCGGTTTTTTCGTCACTGTCTGTGAGGGGGAGGATTTTCTCTACTGCATCAATGGCATTGACATAAGCGGTACCACCACCTGCGACGATACCCTCTTCTACAGCTGCGCGTGTTGCGTTCAAAGCATCTTCGATACGAAGTTTCTTTTCTTTCATCTCAGTTTCGGTTGCGGCACCGACGCGGACGATTGCAACACCACCTGCGAGACGTGCCAAACGCTCCTGGAGTTTTTCGCGGTCAAACTCGGAAGTGCTACGCTCCAGCTCGTTGCGGATCATACGGGTACGCTCTTTGATTGCGGCAGAATCACCGGCACCATCGACAATGATGGTTGTTTCCTTGTTTGCCTTAATCTGACGTGCGCCGCCCAGATGTTCAAGGGTTGCATCGCGGAGTTCCAGACCTGCATCGGTAGAGATGACGGTACCGCCGGTCAGGATGGCGAGATCTTCGAGCATTTCTTTACGACGATCACCAAATCCTGGAGCTTTA
>JAVVSI010000125.1:0-4509 GCA_036654315.1 Evtepia sp.
AAAAACCAAAGAAAAATTTAGTAAAGACTTTCATTGTTAGACTTATGACGCAGGAGGAAAGCGTCCCGACGGCAATTGCACCGTCGGGACGCTTTCTCATTTTATTAAGCTTTGAACAACTCTTTACCAATAACAATACGCTGAATCTCACTGGTACCTTCATAAATCTGTGTAATCTTTGCGTCACGCATCATACGTTCCACATGATAACCCTTCATGAAGCCATTCCCACCGAGCATTTGCGCTGCTTCCGTTGTGACACGCATTGCGCAATCTGCGGCAACAAGCTTCGCCTTCGCCGCTGCGACAGAGAATGGACGGTGTGCGTCCTTTTCAATGGCAGCTTTATAGACCAGGTACTTTGCCTGTTCAATTTCGGTTGCGAGATCAACCATCTTGAAGGCAAGATACTGATTCTTATAAAGTGGCTTGCCAAACTGTTTCCGTTCCATGAGATACTGCCGTGCAATCTCAAAGGCACCTTCTGCAATTCCGAGTGCCTGAGATGCAATGCCGATACGACCGCCATCAAGGGTCTTGAGTGCAGCAGGGAAGCCGAGTCCCGGAGGTGTGATCATGTTTTCAGCGGGGATACGGCAATCAGTAAAGACCAGTTCACTGACCATAGCACTGCGAATACCCATGGTATCATGGCGTGCGCCAATGGAAAATCCGGGTGTTTCACGCTCAACCACAAAACAAGCCATGCTCTTTGCGCCGACTTCACGATCGGTGACAGCGTAAACAGCATAGTAATCAGACAGCGGTCCGTTGGTGATAAAACACTTGTTGCCATTGATGATATAAGAGTCGCCGTCTTTTTGCGCGAATGTCTGGAGGTTGCTCACATCGGAACCGGCACCGGGTTCGGTCAAACCGAAAGATCCAAAATGACCATCATGCAGTACCGGTGGCATAAACCGTTTGCGCTGTGCTTCGGTTGCCTCTGAAAAATAAAGGCTACCACCATAAAGAGAGGTGGAAACGGAATAAGAGACAGACAGAGAAGCATCAACTTTTGAAATCTCTTCGACTGCAATGGCATATTCCAGATAGCCAAGCCCCTGACCGCCGAATTCCTTGGCGTAGGGTAGACCAATCAGCCCCATTTTCGACATTTGTTCGTAGAGACTACGATCATAAGTAGCGGTTGCGTCGCGCTCGAGGATCCCGGGTGCCACTTCTTTTTGGGTGAAGTCGCGAACCATTTTCTGGATGGAAAGCTGTTGTTCGTCGAGTTCAAAATTCATAGTGGAGGTCTCCTTTTTTTTAATTGATTTTTTTCCTGTTACTGTAAAACAATAACGCTCGTGTTACAACTTTGTAAACGATTCGATACCGTTCCTACAAATCTTGCAACTTTACAATAGCACAAATGAAGATTAAAATCAATGTATGCATGAAAAAATTCATGTAGAATTTTTCCGAAAAATCAAAGCAAAATGGCGATATGGGTTACATTTACTTGAAAAAATCAACTGAGTAGGGTATAATGATCCGAAACAAAAAAACCAAGGGGAGGAATGGCAAGTGACCTTTACTCTGGAAGATTATATTCGCTCGCTCAAAGAAAAGCGTGTGGCAGTGATTGGCGTGGGTGTATCCAATGCGCCCCTGATTCGCCTGCTTTTGATGGCAGGAATTTCCGTGACCGCTTGTGATAAAAAAGAAGATCTGGGTGTCATAGGGGAGCAACTGAAACAGTTGGGCGTACAGTTTTGCCTTGGAGAACACTACCTTGACCAATTGAATCATGACGTGATTTTTCGCTCACCCGGCATACGACCGGATATCCCGGCATTCCTAAAAGCCAAGGAAAATGGAAGTATCATTACATCTGAGATGGAAGTGTTTTTTGATGTTTGTCCCTGCAAAATGATCGCAGTGACGGGCAGCGACGGAAAAACAACGACAACAACACTGATTTCAGAGATGTTGAAGAATGCGGGATATACCGTACACGTCGGTGGAAATATCGGAAAACCTTTGCTTTCGGAAGTATGGGAAATGGCAGCAGAGGATATCGTGGTTTTGGAGCTGTCCTCATTCCAGTTGATGACACTTCGTAAAAGTCCAAACATCGCGATCGTTACAAATCTTTCTCCCAATCACTTGGATATTCATACATCCATGGCAGAATACTGCGACGCCAAAGAAAATATTTTTTCACATCAAACGAAAGACGATATCTGTATTTTTAATCACGACAATGAATGGACACGAAACGCAGTATCGCGTGCAAAGGGAAAACGAATTTCATTTAGCCGACAAGAGCCGCTTCAGCAAGGTGTTTTTGTCGAAAACGCGGTGATCTATGTTGCTGATGAAAATGGACGGCGTAGATTATTCCCAACATCTGCAATCCTAATCCCGGGTGAACATAATGTGGAAAATTATCTTGCCGCAATCGCGGCAGTCAACGGTCTCGTCCCGGATGCTGTGATCAAAACAACCGCAGAAACATTTGCGGGTGTGGAGCATCGCATTGAGCTGGTGCGCACACTGGATGGCGTGCGTTATTATAACGACTCCATTGCATCCAGTCCCACGCGTACCATTGCCGGCTTGCGTTCATTTGCGGAGAAGGTGATTTTGATTGCGGGTGGCTATGATAAAAAAATCCCCTTTGATGGACTGGGACCCGAAATTGTCGCACACGTCAAAACCCTCATTCTTACGGGACATACAGCAGAAAAAATCAAAACCTCGGTTTTGTCAGCACCGGGCGGGGAAACCGTCACAATTCACATGGCACAGGATATGGCGGAAGCTGTTTCCATGGCACATAAAAGTGCAAACCAAGGAGATATTGTCATCTTATCGCCCGCTTGTGCATCCTTTGATGCGTTTCCCAATTTTGCGGTACGCGGCACGACCTTTAAAAAACTCGTTTCGGAATTGTGAGGCACAGCATGGAATTAAAAGAAATTCTTGCGGAATTGTGCGCGCTCCCCGGACCATCCGGCTTTGAACAAACCGTAACCTCAAAGGCGGTTGAAATTTTAAAGACCTGTATGGACGAAGCATATATTGATCGTTATGGCAATGCCATTGGTGTACGGCTCTGTGGAAAGCCAAAGGCGAAAAAAATTCTCTTGGATGCGCATTTGGATGAAATCGGATTTATAGTCACCGGAGTGCAAGATGGTTTTTTGAGATTCCAAAAGATCGGTGGAGTAGACCCGCGTATGTTTCCGGATCAGGAGGTGACCATTCTAACAAACCCGCCTATTTTTGGTTTGGTCGCCTGTCTGCCCCCACATATACAGCGTGCCGGAGAACAAAATAAAACCACGCCGATTTCCGAACTTTGGGTCGATGTCGGTATGACCCCTGAGGGGGCGAAAGAGGCTGTTCCCGTGGGAACCCCGATGGTTTTCAAAAGCAACTGCAGCGAATTTATGGACGGTTGCCTTTGCGGAAAAGCGATGGATGATCGTGCCGGATTTGCAGCATTGCTTCTTGCCGCCGATTTATTGAAAAACCAAAAACTTGATGTAGATCTATATATCATGGGCAGTACCAGAGAAGAAGTCAGCGGAACCGGTGCGGCAGTGGGTGCCTTTGCATTGCATCCCGATTGCTGTGTCGCGGTGGATGTGACGCACGGCAGAACGCCCGATGCCTCTCAAGAACGCACATTCCCGCTCGGTGCAGGTCCTGCCATTGGAATCGGTCCCAATATGACACGCTGGATGACGACGCGTATGATCGAAAAAGCAGATGCCGCTTCGATTGCATGGCAGGCAGAGGTCATGGCCGGAAACACCGGAACCAACGCTTGGAAAATCCAGATCGCCAGAGAGGGGATTGCAACTGCGGTCCTCTCTATTCCTGTCAAATATATGCACAGTCCGGTTGAAGTTTTGAATTACGGGGATTTGGACGCAACCGCACGGCTACTTGTGCAGTTTATCAAGCATATCGGGATGGAAGGAGTATGGCAATGCTAAAAACCCTAATGGATTTATGCGCCCTCTCCGGCGTCTCCGGGCATGAGGATGAAGTGCGCGAGTATTTGAAAGTACGCGCATTACCCTGTGCGGATTCGGTTCGGGTTGACACAATGGGAAACCTGATTGTATTTAAGCGCGGCAGAAAGCATACCGAACAAAAATTGCTCCTATCTGCCCATATGGACGAAGTCGGACTCATGATCCATCATATTACGGATGAGGGGTATTTGAAATTTGATACAGTGGGTGGGATTGACCGCCGCGTATTGCTCGGAAAGCACGTTGTGGTAGGTGATCTGAAAGTCCCGGGGGTGATTGGCCTGAAAGCCTATCATCTCGTCAGTGCGGAAGAAGAAAAAAGACTGCCCAAGCAAACGGAATTTTATATTGATATCGGCGCGCGCAACCGCGCAATGGCAACAGAACAGGTGAAAATCGGAGATGTTGCGGTCTTTCAAAGCGAATGCGTCGAATTTGGTGACTCAATGCTCAAGGCAAAAGCAATTGATGATCGGATCGGCTGTGCTATTTTGCTTGAAATTCTAAAAGATCC